>NZ_JBXWCS010000020.1:0-42708 GCF_057320385.1 Enterobacter cloacae complex sp. 394F7
ACGCTTTCCCGCTTCAGAGTCAAGCGTTTAATTTGCTTTTCTCTGCTGACCCGGCGGCGTGTGTGCCGTTGTTCCGTGTCAGTGGAGGCGCATTATAGGGAGTTATTCTGAAGTGACAAGAGGAAATTTAAAAAAAGTTTCCGTCCGTGTTTTTTTTCACCAATAGCGATGAAATCAAGCTACAAAGTGTTCTATTTGATGTATCTGCAACCACAATCACATTCACGGTGGCATACTTATCGACAAGAATCATTAAGGAATAAAAGCAATGCCATTGAGCGCACAACAGCTGGCAGCCCAAAAAAACCTGTCTTATGTGCTGGCAGAAAAGCTGGCTCAGCTGATTTTAGCGGGTAAATATGCCCCGGGTAGCATCCTGCCGGGTGAAATGGAGCTGGGCGAGCAGTTTGGCGTGAGTCGTACCGCCGTTCGCGAAGCAGTGAAAACCTTAACAGCAAAAGGCATGGTGCTACCGCGTCCGCGCATTGGCACGCGGGTAATGCCACAAAGCAACTGGAACTTCCTCGATCAGGAACTTCTCTCCTGGTGGATGACAGAAGACAACTTCAATCAGGTCGTCGATCACTTTCTGGTGATGCGCAGCAGTCTTGAGCCGCAGGCCTGCCTGCTTGCCGCCACGCTCGGGACAGCCGAACAAAAAGCCCAGCTCAACACCTTAATGGAAGAGATGGTGTTCCTGAAAAAGCACTTCAACCGCGTGCGCTGGGTTGAGGTCGATATGGCCTGGCATGAACATATCTATATGATGAGCGCCAATCCGTTCCTTACCTCTTTTGCTTCTTTATTCCATTCGGTGTACCACACCTACTTTACCTCTATTACTCAGGACGAAGTGGTGAAGCTGGATCTGCATCAGGCCATTGTCGATGCCATTCAGGAGAGCGACGGGCAACGAGCCCTGAGCGCGTGCCAGGCGTTACTGGCCGCGCCAACCCACCAGCAGGTGAATAAATGACAAAGAAAAAAGCACGCAGCATGGCCGGGCTGCCGTGGATTGCAGCCATGGCGTTCTTTATGCAGGCACTGGATGCCACCATCCTCAACACCGCACTTCCCGCCATTGCGCAAAGCCTTAACCGATCGCCGCTGGCGATGCAGTCCGCCATCATCAGTTACACCCTGACGGTTGCAATGCTGATCCCGGTGAGCGGCTGGCTGGCTGATCGCTTCGGCACCCGTCGCGTATTTATGTTGGCCGTAACGCTCTTTACGCTCGGTTCGCTGGCCTGTGCATTATCATCCTCTCTGACCGAACTGGTTATCTTCCGCGTTCTGCAGGGAATTGGCGGCGCGATGATGATGCCCGTGGCGCGCCTGGCACTTTTGCGCGCCTATCCGCGCAGTGAATTGCTTCCCGTGCTCAACTTCGTCACCATGCCCGGCCTGGTCGGCCCGATACTTGGCCCGGTGCTGGGCGGTGTGTTTGTCACCTGGGCCAGCTGGCACTGGATCTTCCTGATTAACATTCCAATTGGCGTAGCAGGGCTGCTGTATGCCCGTAAATATATGCCGAACTTCACCACGCCAAGACGCAGTTTCGATATGGGTGGTTTTTTCCTGTTTGGTCTGAGCCTGGTATTGTTCTCCAGCGGGATGGAGCTGTTTGGTGAGAAGATAGTAGCAACATGGCTTGCGCTGGCTGTCATTCTTGGCGGTATTTTGCTGTTCCTTCTTTATATACGTCATGCACGCCGTCACCCGACACCGCTGATTTCGCTGTCTCTCTTTAATACGCGCACTTTCTCGGTAGGTATCGCGGGGAATATTGCTTCGCGCCTGGGGACGGGCTGCGTACCGTTTTTGATGCCTCTGATGCTGCAGGTCGGTTTCGGCTATCCGGCCCTGATAGCCGGCTGCATGATGGCGCCCACGGCAATGGGCTCAATTCTGGCCAAATCAACCGTCACGCAGGTGCTGCGCTGGTTTGGCTATCGGAAGACGCTGGTTGGCGTAACGGTCTTTATCGGGCTGATGATCGCGCAGTTCTCGCTACAATCTGCCTCGCTTCCCGTCTGGATGCTGATCCTGCCGCTGTTTGTGCTGGGTATGGCAATGTCAACGCAGTTCACGTCGATGAACACGATTACTCTCGCGGATCTGACTGACGACAACGCCAGTAGTGGCAACAGCGTGCTGGCGGTGACTCAACAGTTATCAATCAGCCTTGGGGTGGCTGTCAGTGCCGCGGTACTGCGGTTCTATGAAGGTTTTGACAGCGCGAACACCGTCGAGCAGTTCCACTATACCTTTATCACGATGGGCGTACTTACCGTCGTTTCAGCGCTGGTGTTTATGCTGTTAAAACCGAAAGATGGTCGAAACCTGATTAAAGAACGCCACAAAACAAAAGCTAAACCGAACCCCGTTCCATCAGAACAGGAGTAAGCTGCAGACGTTGCTGCTGCAGCGTGGGCTGCGCCATTCGGTGGATTAATACATCAATGGCCAGCTCACCCAGTTCATCTTTTGGCTGATGGATCGTGGTCAGCGGCGGGGTCATGTAGCTGGCCAGTTCGATATCATCGTAGCCAATCACCGCCATATCGTCAGGAATACGCAATCCCGCCTGGTACAACGCCTTATACGCCCCAAATGCCATGGCATCGTTGCCAATAAAGACGGCCTGCGGGCGCGGTGTCTGCGCCAGCAATGTCTGCATCGCCTCGAAACCTCCCTGAAATTCAAAATCGCCGGTAATACGGTAACCCTCCGGAACCGCGAGTCCCGCCCGAGCCATCGCGGAAAGGTACCCCTCCAGACGCAGACGCGCCGGAGTTTTATCCAGCGGACCAGTAATGCAGGCGATGCGGGTATGGCCTTTGTCGATCAGATACTGGGTTGCCATATCTCCGCCCAGCAGGGAGTTATCCTGAATCAGATCGCTGGTCCCGTCGAACGGCGCCCAGTCCATCATCACCGTGGGGATAGACGGATAACGCTGAATGATCTCTTTCGAGGGTTGATGCGTTTCGGTACACAGCAGCAGTAATCCGTCGACGCGTTTTTGCATCAGCGTCTCCAGATTACGGTTCATGCGCTGCTCATCCCCTTCGGTATTGCACAGCACCAGACTGTAGCCACGTTCGAAGCAGCTGCGTTCCACCCCGCGGACAAGTTCAGAATAAAAGGGATTCGTACTGGCGGTGATCAGCATGCCAATGGTGCGCGTCTGGTTGAGCTTCAGGCTGCGGGCCAGCGCAGACGGCGCATAGTTGAGATCCTTCACAGCGGCTTCGACTTTCTCCCGAATCGCCTCGCTGACGAAGCGATCGTTATTAATGACGTGGGAGACTGTCGACGTAGAAACGCCCGCCAGGCGGGCGACATCTTTCATTGTGGCCAAGCGTTACCCCTGCTGACTTAAGAATTCATCGATCTCTTTACGCCACGGAACGGAGGGCTGGGCACCTTTGCGCGTGACGGCGATAGCCGCAGCAGCATGCGCAAAGCGGATAGCATCATCCATTCCCTTTCCTTCCAGCAGCGCTGTCACCAATGCTCCGTTAAACGTATCGCCTGCCGCGATGGTGTCAATCGCCTTGACCTTAAAGCCCGGCACGCGACGGCCTTCGCCGTTTACGCTTGCCCACACGCCGCGGCTACCGAGGGTAATGATAACGGTGCCGATGCCTTTATCGTGCAGCGCTTTCGCGGCACGTGCTGCGTCATCATCATTTTCAACACGAATGCCCGTCAGTTTTTCCGCTTCGGTTTCGTTCGGTGTAATGATGTCCACCCGCGCCAGCAGTTCGTCTGATAATACACGGGCAGGCGCAGGATTAAGTACGACAGTGGTATGATTTTGATGCGCAATGTCAGCGGCCGCCAGTACGCTTTCTACGGGCGATTCCAGCTGCATCAGTAACGCGTCGGCATTAGCGATAAGCTCGCGCTGTGCTTCAACGCGTTCCGTCGTAAGACAGGCATTCGCACCAGCATGAATACCGATGACATTCTCACCTTCCGCGTTGACGAAAATCAGCGCCACGCCGGTCGATTCCCCTGCAACAACGCTGACTGGCGCAACATCGATGTTATCGCTGGCGAGCTGTTTACGCACGCGCTCGCCGGTATCGTCATCACCCGTGCAGGCGATAAACGCGATATTTGCCCCACTGCGTCCTGCTGCAACCGCCTGGTTGGCACCTTTACCGCCAAATGCCACCTGGTAATGGTTACCGGTGACGGTTTCGCCCGGCGTCGGGAAGGATTCAAGGTTAAGAATGTGATCGGCATTGATACTGCCAAGGACGACGAGGTTGCCTGCGGTTTTCATGGTTGAGCTGTCCATCTGAGAGCGCCACCGGTGTTACCCGGTGGCGTATGCCACACTTTTCTTTATTGGTGTCCCTCAGGCAGCCAGCGACTGCCTGAATCGCCTTTTTACTGCTTGATGACCAGTTTCAGGTCAACTGGATATTTAGCCTGAACTTTTTCGCCCTTCAGCACTTTGTCGGCAGTCTGCACGCCAGTCGCGCCGATCTGCTCAGGCAGCTGAGCGATGGTCGCCGCCAGTTTGCCATCATTTACCGCTTTTTCTCCATCTGGTGTGCCGTCAAATCCGACAACCATCACATCAGATTTACCTGCAGTCTGCAGGGCACGCAGCGCGCCGAGCGCCATTTCGTCGTTCTGTGCGAACACCGCCTGCACGTCTGGGTGCGCGGTCAGCAGGTTCTGCATGACGTTCAGACCTTTAGTACGGTCGAAGTCAGCAGGCTGGCTGGCCAGGACGTTAAATTTGTGAGCCGCAACCGCCTGCTGGAAACCTTCGCCACGTTCGCGGGCTGCGGACGTACCGGCAATACCCTGCAGTTCGATAACTTTCGCGCCTTCACCTGCTTTCTTCGCGATGTAGTCACCCGCGATTTTACCGCCCAGCACGTTATCAGACGCAATGTGGCTCACAACGTCGCCTTTCGTTGCCTGACGGTCCAGGGTGATTACCGGGATCTTCGCCTGGTTTGCCATCTTCACGGCGTTACCCACCGCGTCAGAATCGGTTGGGTTGATCAGCAGAATTTTGGTGCCGCGAACGGTTAAGTCCTGCACGTTAGCCAGCTCTTTCGCCGGGTTGTTCTGTGAATCCAGCACCACCAGGTTGTAGCCCAGTTTGTCGGCTTCTTTCTGTGCGCCATCCTTCAGGGAGACGAAGAACGGGTTGTTCAGCGTGGAGATAACCAGCGCGATGGTGTCTTTCGCCATAGCGTTAGCACTTACGGTTGCGCTCAGCGCGACAGCAGAAACCAGGGTAGCCAGTTTTTTCATGTTCATATCTAAGATGTCCTGTAGTGTCGTCAGTTACTGTTTTTTGTTGTCTACCAGGACCGCCAGCAAAATCACCACTGCTTTAACGATCATCTGGTAATAGGAGGAAACACCTAACAAATTCAAACCATTATTCAGGAAACCGAGAATCAGTGCGCCGATCAATGTCCCAACAATGCGACCTTTACCGCCCGCAAGACTCGTACCGCCCAGAACCACTGCCGCAATGGCATCCAGCTCATACCCCGTACCCGCCGTTGGCTGCGCGGAAGAGAGGCGCGCCACTTCGATGATGCCCGCCAGAGAGGCCAGCAAACCGCACAGTGAGTAAACGATAATTTTAACTTTGTTGACGCTGATACCGGACAGACGCGTTGCCGCTTCGTTACCACCCAGTGCATAAATATAGCGGCCCAGACGCGTGTGGTGCAGCATGTACCACGCCGCCAGGAAGACGATGGCCATGATCCAGACCGGCGTCGGGATACCCAGCGGGCGACCGATACCGAACCAGCCAAACAGATCGGCGTTGTCCGTAAAGCCGGTGTTAACCGGGCTGCCGTTGGTATACACCATGGTGACACCGCGCAGCAGCAGCATCATGACCAGCGTCGCAATAAACGCCTGAACACGACCTTTCGCCACAATAACCCCGGTGACAGCACCAATTGCCGCACCCAGCGCCAGCGCAGCGGCAACGGCCACCAGCGCGTTGACCTCAATCCCGACGATTGAAGCAGCAACCGCACCGGTGAGCGCCAGCAGGGAACCGACGGACAGATCGATACCCGATGTCAGAATCACCAGCGTCATCCCGACCGCCATAATGGCGTTCACGGAGGTCTGCTGCAGAATATTGAACAGGTTATTAACGGTGAAGAAATTGGGACTCATGGTCGACACAATCGCGATCAGCACCAGCAGGGCAATCAGCGATTTTTGTTCCATCAGCCATGCCTTTGTGAAATAACGGCGACCAGAAACAGCCTGGGTAGTCATCTTCTTACTCCTGATTCACGCGATTAAGCTTGCCCACAGCGGCAGCCATCAGAACTTCCTGGGTGGCCTGCTCGCGAGTGAATTCACCGCCGAGATGCCCTTCATGCATGACGATAATGCGATCGCTCATGCCTAATACCTCTGGCATCTCGGAAGAGACCAGAATGATGCTCAGACCGTCGGCCTTGAACTGGTTAATCAGCTGATAGATCTCTTTTTTAGCCCCTACGTCCACGCCGCGGGTAGGTTCATCAAGGATCAACACTTTCGGGCGCGTCATCAGCCCGCGTGCAATCGCCACTTTCTGTTGATTACCGCCGGACAGCAGGCCAATCGCCTGTTCCATCGAGGGGGTTTTCACATTAAAGAGGCGGATAAAATCGCTGACTGCCTGCTGTTCATCTTTATGTTTCAGGCTGCCGCCGCTGCGGCTGAAATAGCGCAGGGCGGTAAGAGACATGTTCTCTTTCACCGACATGCCCAGCACTAAGCCGTCGCGCTTACGGTCTTCGGAGATATAAACAATACCATTCGCCAGGCCATCCTGCGGAGAGCGCGTCACCACTTCATGCCCGTCGAGAGTGACATAACCGCTGGATCGCGGCAGCGCACCGTACAGCACTTTCATCAGCTCGGTACGGCCGGCGCCCATTAGCCCTGCCACGCCAAGAATTTCCCCTTTGCGCAGGGT
Source organism: Enterobacter cloacae complex sp. 394F7 (assembly GCF_057320385.1). Lineage (NCBI taxonomy): Bacteria > Pseudomonadati > Pseudomonadota > Gammaproteobacteria > Enterobacterales > Enterobacteriaceae > Enterobacter > Enterobacter cloacae complex sp. 394F7. The sequence continues at coordinate 6,980 of NZ_JBXWCS010000020.1, forward strand.
AAAGGAGACATTATCCACGCCCGGGCCACAGAGATTATCCACCTTCAGGCGGATCTCACCCGGTGCTTTGTCGAGGTGCGGGTATTGATCTTCGAGCTTGCGTCCCACCATCATTTCGATAAGCGTATCTTCCGTCAGCGATGCCACTTCACGCTCGGCAATAAACTGCCCGTCGCGGAAGACGGTAACGTCGTCGCAGATCTCGAAAATCTCTTTCATACGGTGAGAGATATAGACAATTCCACGTCCCTGCGATTTCAGCTCGCGGATGACGCGGAACAGGGATTCGGTTTCGGTATCGGTCAGGGCGTCCGTCGGTTCATCCATAATGATGACCTTCGACTCAAAGCTCAGCACTTTCGCGATCTCCACCATCTGCTGGTCGCCAATGGAGAGTTCGCCCACCAGGCGGTCGCTTTTGAAGCGCAGGTTTAGCTTCGCCAGCAGCTTATCCGCTTCGGCATACATCGTTTTCCAGTCAATTTTGCCAAACCGGTTAACAAATTCGCGGCCAAGGAAGATGTTCTCCGCAATAGTGAGCTGCGGGATCAGGTTCAGTTCCTGGTGAATAATGCCGATCCCCGCTTCCTGCGAGGCTTTTGGACCGCTGAAGGTGGTCTCTTTACCCAGCCACAAAAGTGAACCGGCATCGCGTTGATAGATACCGGTCAGCACTTTCATCATGGTGGATTTGCCGGCGCCATTCTCGCCCACCAGCGCCATTACGCGTCCGGCATAAACGTTCAGCGCCGCGCCAGAAAGGGCTTTTACGCCCGGGAACGATTTATCGATCCCTTTAAGTTGCAGTAATGCGTCCATGATGGCCTCAGAAGGTGACGCCAGCACAGAGAATGATATTCGCATACGGGGAACACTCCCCGCTGCGAATCACCGCCTGACTGTCTGCGGTTTGTTGTTTGAACTGTTCGTGCGTTGTGTAACGAATTTCTATGGTGTTTCCCTGGTGTTGTTGCAGTTGCTCAATGTGATTGAGCAACGTTTCGTGGAGTTGCGGATTATGTTGCTTAATTTCCGTCGCGAGAATGGCCGCCTCAACCTGCATCTCCGCGGTCACTACATCCAGTACCTGCATAAACGAGGGCACGCCCTGCGTTAACGCCATATCAATACGGGTTGTGTTGCGCGGAACCGGTAAGCCTGCATCGCAAACCACCAGCGTATCGGTATGCCCAAGACGGGAAATAACCGATGAGATTTCTGAGTTGAGAACCGTGCCTTTCTTCATTTTCTTGCTCCACTAGCGAAACGTTTCGCTGAAATCAGTTTAGTCTTAAGAGTGTTCAGAAAACCACCATGACGTAACAGAATTGTGATCGGTGTCGAAACGTTTCGCTAAGTGAAATGAGACGTAAATTTTGGCGGGAATATTGAGTATGAATAGGCCGGGTAAGCGAAGCGCCACCCGGCATTTTAAGGAGCTTAAATCTCGACCTGGGTTCCCAGTTCAATCACGCGATTAGGCGGGATCTCAAACTGGTCCGGCGCACGCAGGGCGTTTCGCTGCAGAATAAGATACAGCTTGCCGCGCAGGCGCAGATACCACGGACGTTTACCGATAATCAGCGACTCATGCGACATAAAGAACGATGTTTCCATCATGCGGCAGCTTAAGCCTTCCAGACCGCAGCGGTGGAAGACCTCTTCCACGTTCGGCGTCTCACGCCAGCCGTAGCTCGCCACCACGCGCCAGAAGGTTGGCGACAGTTGCTCAATTTGAACACGGCGCACGTTGTGAACATACGGTGCATCTTCGGTGCGCAGGGTCAGCAGGATAACCCGCTCATGCAGTACCTTGTTGTGCTTGAGGTTATGCATCAATGCGAACGGAATAACGTTCAACGCACGGGACATATACACCGCCGTGCCCGGTACGCGAACCGGTGGGGATTTCTCCAGCGAGGCAATCATCGCCTCCAGGGAGTTTCCGTGTTCATGCATACGACGCAGCAGACGGAAACGCTCGCTTTTCCACGTGGTCATCACAATGAACATCAACAGACCAAGCGTCAGCGGCAGCCAGCCGCCGGAGACAATCTTATCGAGGTTTGCCGAGAACAGCGGTACGTCGATGCACAGGAAGCCCACCAGAATCATCGCCACGAGGAACTTGTTCCAGTGCCAGTTTCGGTACGCCACCGTGGTGGAAAGAAGCGATGTCAGCACCATGGTGCCTGTTACCGCAATACCGTACGCCGCGGCCAGGTTGCTGGAGTGCTCAAAGCTGACGATCACGATCACCACAGCAAAATAGAGCAGCCAGTTAACAAACGGGATGTAGATCTGGCCCGATTCCATCTCTGAGGTATGGATGATACGCATGGGAGAGAGATACCCCAGACGCACGGCCTGGCGCGTCAGAGAGAACACGCCGGAAATGACCGCCTGAGAAGCGATAACGGTGGCCAGCGTGGCCAGAATAAGCATCGGCACCAGCGCCCAATCCGGGGCCAGCAGGAAGAAGGGGTTTTTAATCGCTTCCGGGTTTTTCAGCAGCAGCGCCCCCTGCCCGAAGTAGTTCAATACAAGCGATGGCAGGACAACTAAAAACCACGCCACGCGAATCGGCAGTTTGCCGAAGTGCCCCATATCTGCATACAGCGCTTCGACACCGGTAATAGAGAGCACAACGGCGCCGAGCGCCACGAAGGAAACGACTTTGTATTCAAGGAAGAAATGGATAGCCCAGTATGGGTTCAGCGCCTGCAGAACCTCCGGGTTGCCAATAACTCCGCGCAAACCGAGCGCCGCCAGAATCAGGAACCAGGCCAGCATAATCGGTGCGAACAGTTTCCCCACCAGCCCGGTACCGTGCTTCTGGATAATAAACAGCAACGTCAGAACGATTATCGCCAGCGGAACCACCCACGTATCAAGCTGCGGTGCGATAATCTCAAGCCCCTCAATCGCCGAAAGCACCGAGATAGCAGGCGTGATGACCACTTCCCCATAGAAGAAGCTGCCACCAATCAGGCCAATAATAACCAGTACCGACGTCATTCTGGCCGAGGTGTTGCGCCCCGCAAGGGACATCAGGGTCAGGATCCCCCCCTCACCTGCGTTATCTGCACGCATCACAAAGGAGAGGTATTTAACAGAAACCACCAGGATCAGCAGCCAGAAGATGAGGGACAGGAAGCCAAATACGGCATCGCGTTCAACACCAAAGCCAAACTGGCCGGACAGACATTCACGAAGCGTATAAAGCGGGCTGGTGCCGATATCACCGTAGACAACCCCGATCGCCGCAAGCGTAATTGCGGGTAATGATTGCTTATTATCAGTGCTCATAGACTAGTCTTTTCGTTTAAATAACAAATGTGTTCCTGTTCCCTTGGTCCACAAAAAGCGCACAGTATGCACGATTCGTTGCAAAATCGAACCCCTAAATGCAACCGCATTAATGTAGCGCAAAGAAAATTGCGCCGCACTTCAGCCTATTACCAGCCCTGACTGAAACGTCTATACTCGCTTCAATTAGCCGCCACGACGGCGAAAGGATGCAAAAACTATTATGGCTCACTCACATTTATTAGCAGAAAGAATTTCCCGTCTCAGCAGCGCACTGGAGAAAGGTCTTTTCGAACGCAGTCACGCCATCCGCCTCTGTTTACTGGCGGCGTTGAGCGGTGAAAGCGTATTTCTGCTTGGCCCGCCGGGCATTGCCAAAAGCCTGATTGCCCGTAGGCTGAAATTTGCCTTTCAGAATGCACGCGCCTTCGAATACCTGATGACCCGCTTTTCCACCCCTGAAGAGGTTTTCGGCCCGCTGTCCATCCAGGCGCTGAAAGATGAGGGGCGTTATCAACGCCTTACCGAGGGGTATCTGCCGGAAGCAGAGATTGTATTTCTCGATGAGATCTGGAAAGCGGGACCGGCCATTCTGAATACCCTGCTCACGGCGATTAACGAACGCCGGTTCCGTAACGGCGCCAACGAAGAGAAAATCCCGATGCGCCTGCTGGTGGCCGCCTCGAACGAACTTCCCGAGTCCGACAGCAGCCTTGAAGCGCTGTATGACCGCATGCTGATCCGCCTGTGGCTGGACAAAGTGCAGGATAAATCGAACTTCCGCTCCATGCTGACCAGCCAGCAGGATGAAAATGAAAACCCGGTAGCCGCTTCACTGCAGGTCACGGACGAGGAGTATCAGCAGTGGCAGGTGGATATCGGCAAAATCACACTGCCGGACGCGGTCTTTGAGTTGATCTACCAGCTCCGTCAGCAGCTCGATCTCCTTCCTTCTGCACCTTATGTTTCCGACCGTCGCTGGAAAAAAGCAATTCGTCTGCTGCAGGCCAGCGCCCTGTTCAGCGGGCGCGACGCGGTTGCCCCTATCGATCTGATCCTGCTGAAAGACTGCCTCTGGCACGATGCCGAAGGGATGAATCTGATGCAGCAGCAGCTTGAAATATTGATGACCGGACACGCCTGGGGCCAGCAATCAATGCTCAACCAGCTTGGGGCGATAGCCCAACGGCGCATTCAGCTACAGCAGCAGCAAAGTGATAAAACCGCGCTGAAGGTGAACCGTCTTGGCGGCATGTTCGCCCGTAAACCGCACTACGAACTGCCCGCTGAGCTGACCAGCCCAACGCTGACGCTGCTTCTCCAGCAGCCGCTTAAACTCCATGACATGCAGGTGGTGCACATTACGCTTGAGCGTGACGCGCTGGCCCAGTGGCTTGATAAGGGCGGAGAGATCCGCGGTAAGCTTAACGGTATAGGCTTTGCGCAGCCGCTGAATATGGAAGTGGACAGCAGTCAGCACCTGGTGATCCGCGACGTAAGCCTGCAGGGGTCGCGCCTTGCCCTCCCGGGAAGCGCCTCTGACAGCATTCCGGAAGAGATCACGCAGCAGCTGGAGGCGCTGGATACCGAATGGCATCAGCAGCATACGCGCTTCAGCGAACAGCAAAAGTGCCTCTTTATTCACAGCGACTGGTTAGGTCGCATTGAAGCCAGCCTGCAGGATGTGAGCGCGCAGATCAAACAGGCTCGTCAATGCTAACGCTGGATACGCTTAACGTCATGCTGGCCGTCAGCGAAGATGGGTTGATCGAAGAGGTGATTATTACTCTTCTGGCGTCTCCTCAGCTGGCGGCTTTTTTTGAAAAATTCCCGAAGCTAAAAAAAGCGATGACGGACGATCTCCCGCGCTGGCGGGACAACCTGCGACAGCGGTTTAAAGAGACCGAAGTGCCACAGGAGTTAACCGAAGAGGTGGCCTGCTATCAGCAGTGCCAGCGGCTTTCCACGTCGCAGTTTATTGTTCAGATCCCGCAAACCCTGACGTTACTCGATAAAGTACACTCCCCATTTGCCAGCCAGGCCCGGGCGCTGGTCACCGATAACGCCACCTTCACCCCCGCCTTACACACACTCTTTTTACAGCGCTGGCGTCTCAGTCTTGTGGTTCAGGCCACGACGCTGAACCAGCAACTGCTGGATGAAGAGCGTGAACAATTGCTCAGCGAAGTTCAGGAACGCATGACCTTAAGCGGTCAGCTGGAGCAGGTACTGGTAGAAAATGAAAACGCCGCCGGACGTCTCTGGGATATGAGTGCAGGCCAAATCAGGCGTGGGGATTATCAGCTGATTGTCCGGTATGGTGATTTCCTGGCGCAGCAGCCCGAGCTGATGAAGCTTGCGGAACAGCTGGGTCGCTCAAGGGAGGCTAAATCGGTCCCAAAGAAGGATGCCCCGATGGAAACCTTCCGCACCCTGGTGCGGGAACCGGCCACCGTGCCGGAACAGGTGGATGGGCTCCAGCAAAGCGATGACATTTTACGCCTGCTGCCTACGGAGCTGAGCACGCTCGGGATGACCGAGCTGGAATATGAGTTTTATCGTCGGCTGGTGGAAAAACAGCTTCTGACCTATCGCCTGCATGGCGAAGCCTGGCGCGAAAAAATCAGTCAACGTCCGGTGGTCCATCAGGATTTTGATGAGCAACCGCGCGGCCCATTTATTGTTTGTGTGGATACATCTGGATCGATGGGCGGTTTCAACGAACAGTGTGCCAAAGCGTTCTGCCTGGCGCTGATGCGCGTGGCGCTCGCTGACCGGCGTCGCTGCTTTATCATGCTCTTTTCCAGCGAAGTGGTCAGCTATGAGCTGACCCATCAGCAGGGTATTGAGCAGGCGATCCGCTTTTTAAGCCAGCGTTTTCGCGGCGGTACCGATCTGGCCAGCTGTTTTCGCAGCATTGTGGAACGTATGCAGGGCGGCGACTGGTACGACGCTGACGCGGTGGTGATTTCCGATTTTATTGCCCAGCGGCTGCCGGATGACGTGGTGAATAAAGTGAAGGAGTTACAGCGGGTGCATCAGCACCGTTTCCACGCAGTGGCGATGTCCGCCCATGGAAAACCCGGCATCATGCGCATCTTCGATCATATCTGGCGCTTTGATACCGGGTTGCGTAGCCGCCTGCTCAGACGCTGGCAGCGTTAATTACAGAAGCGAGCTGACGCTTTCGCGTACCTGCTGCGGCCAGACACCACACTGCACCTGGCCAATATGCGACAGTTGCAGCAGCAGCATGGTCAGACGGGACTGGCCGATGCCGCCGCCAATGGTCTGCGGCATCTCACCGCGCAGCAGCGCCTGGTGCCATTCCAGCGTGAGACGATCTTCATCACCGGTCACCGCCAGCTGGCGTTTCAGCGCATCAGCATCCACGCGGATCCCCATTGAGGAGAGTTCAAACGCATCTTCCAGCACCGGGTTCCAGACCAGAATATCGCCGTTCAGACCAGCAAATTCGCCCTCGCTCATGGTGCTCCAGTCATCATAATCCGGTGCACGAACATCATGACGTTTACCATCCGACAGCTTACCGCCGATCCCCATCAGGAAGACGGCACCCAGTTCTTTAGCGATCGCACGTTCACGACCTTTAGCATCCAGATCCGGGAAACGACTCAGCAACTCCTGGCTGTGAACAAAGTGGATCGATTCCGGCAGGAACGGTGCCAGACCAAACTCTTTGCTTACGGCCGCTTCGGTCGCTTTGATCCCGGCGTAGATCGCCTCAACGGTGGATTTCAGCGTGCCGACATGGCGCTCGCCATCACCCATTACGCGCTCCCAGTCCCACTGGTCAACGTAAACGGAGTGAATGGCAGACAGGCGGTCTTCATCGGGGCGGAGGGCTTTCATGTGCGTGTAGAGTCCTTCGCCCGCGCTGAAGTCGTGCTGTCCCAGGGTTTGACGCTTCCACTTCGCGAGGGAATGAACCACTTCGAACTGGGCGTCTGGCAGTGTTTTCACTTTCACCTGCACCGCTTTTTCGCATCCGGACAAGTTATCCTGCGTCCCATCACCCACGCGGCTGAGAATCGGTGCCTGAACTTCAATCAGACCCAGCTTCTCTTCCAGCTGGCGGGAAAAATGGGATTTAACGAAACTGATCTGGCGTTGTTTTGCGATATAAGCGGTTTTCATTATTTATACTCCTGCGTCCTGTTGGTATTGATTAAGCAACAGAAAAGGCATTCAATTCAATAATCAAACAACAAAAAGCCGCCTTCACTTTTGATTCGTCAAAATTTAACGCTAGAATAGAGTGATTCATTAATCTTCATAAGAAAAAGCTATGGAAAATTATCAGATCGATAATCTGGACCGCGGCATCCTGGAGGCGTTAATGGCCAATGCCCGTACCGCCTATGCCGAACTGGCGAAGCAGTTTGGCGTCAGCCCGGGGACGATTCATGTTCGTGTAGAGAAGATGAAACAGGCGGGGATCATTACCGGGGCACATATCGATGTCAGCCCAAAACAGCTGGGTTATGACGTCTGCTGCTTTATTGGCATTATTCTTAAAAGCGCAAAAGATTATCCTTCCGCGCTGGCGAAGCTGAACGCTCTCGATGAAGTCACAGAGGCGTACTACACCACCGGCCACTACAGCATCTTTATCAAGGTGATGTGTCGATCCATAGATGCCCTGCAGCAGGTACTTATCAACAAGATCCAAACAATCGATGAAATTCAGTCCACCGAGACGTTGATCTCCCTGCAAAACCCGATCATGCGTACCATTCGCCCCTGATCGGGCAAATCCATACCCACATTTTCCACAGGTAGATCCCAGCCCGTTCACAGCGTACAATGACCCCCTCTTTATCTGAGCGAGCGATCATGGCGGACATTACCCTTATCAGTGGCAGCACCCTTGGCGGCGCGGAATATGTAGCGGAACATCTGGCTGAGAAGCTGGAGGATGCGGGATTTTCCACACAAACGCTGCACGGGCCTTTGCTTGAAGATCTCCCGACTGATGGGGTCTGGCTGGTGATCACCTCCACGCATGGCGCAGGCGATCTTCCGGATAACCTGCAACCTTTATATGACGAACTGCAGGAACAGCAGCCAGACCTGTCAAACGTGCGTTTTGGCGCAGTGGGTATTGGCAGCCGTGAATATGACACCTTCTGCGGTGCTATAGAGAAAGTGGAAGCCGCTGTCACCGCCTGCGGAGCTAAACAGGTGGGTGAAACGCTGAAGATCAACATCCTCGATCATGATATTCCGGAGGATCCGGCTGAGATCTGGCTGGGTGAATGGAAAAATTTACTCAAAAACGATTAAAGATCGCGCGAACAGATGTGGATAACTCTGGTTAAAAGCTCGTATTAAGCAGTAGTTATCCAAAGAACAACGTTGAAGTCGTTTTTGCCCTGTGTATAAAGTCGCGATCTGATCCCAGCTTATACGGGCCAGGATCACCGATCATTCACAGCAAACGATCCTTTCTAACCCCATGATCTTCTTTATGAGATCGGACTTATCCACAAAGGTCCGCGATCCTAATAAGAGATCACAATAGAACAGATCTCTAAATAAAAAGATCTTCTTTTTAATAGCCCAGGATCCCAATGCTTTCTCGAAAGACTAAAGTTGAGTAGAATCCACGGCCCGGGCTTCAATCCATTTTCATACCGCTTTACGCGAGGCAGACCACCATGTTTTATCAGGATCCTTTTGACGTCATCATCATTGGCGGGGGTCACGCAGGCACTGAGGCCGCAATGGCCGCAGCGCGAATGGGTCAGCAGACCCTGCTTTTGACACACAATATCGACACGCTGGGACAAATGTCCTGTAATCCGGCGATTGGCGGCATTGGGAAAGGACACCTGGTAAAAGAAGTGGATGCACTTGGCGGCCTGATGGCGAAAGTCATCGATCACGCAGGCATTCAGTTTAGGATACTAAACGCCAGTAAAGGCCCCGCTGTGCGTGCGACCCGCGCTCAGGCAGACCGCGTGCTTTATCGTCAGGCGGTGCGTACCGCCCTGGAGAATCAGCCGAACCTGATGATCTTCCAGCAGGCAGTGGAAGATCTTATCGTGGAGAACGATCGTGTCGTTGGCGCGGTTACCCAGATGGGGCTCAAATTCCGCGCCAAAGCGGTTGTTCTGACCGTCGGGACATTCCTGGACGGTAAGATCCATATCGGTCTGGATAATTACAGCGGTGGACGTGCTGGCGATCCGCCATCTATCCCACTGTCACGCCGTCTGCGTGAACTTCCGCTGCGTGTCAGCCGTCTGAAAACCGGTACTCCACCGCGTATTGATGCGCGCACCATTGATTTCAGCGTGCTGGCACAACAGCACGGCGATAACCCAATGCCGGTCTTCTCGTTCATGGGCAATGCAGCGCAGCATCCGCAGCAGGTACCGTGCTATATCACGCATACCAACGAAAAAACCCATGACGTGATCCGCAATAACCTCGATCGCAGCCCAATGTACGCCGGCGTGATCGAAGGGATCGGCCCACGCTATTGCCCGTCGATCGAAGACAAAGTCATGCGCTTTGCCGATCGTAACCAACACCAGATCTTCCTGGAGCCTGAAGGGCTGACCTCGAACGAAATCTATCCGAACGGCATCTCCACCAGCCTGCCGTTCGATGTGCAGATGCAAATTGTTCGCTCAATGCAGGGGATGGAGAATGCGAAAATCGTTCGCCCTGGCTACGCTATTGAGTACGATTTCTTCGATCCGCGTGACCTGAAGCCAACCCTGGAGAGCAAATTCATCCACGGTCTGTTCTTCGCAGGTCAGATTAACGGCACCACCGGTTACGAAGAAGCTGCTGCACAGGGCCTGCTGGCCGGTCTGAACGCCGCCCGTTTCTCTGCCGAGAAAGAGGGCTGGGCTCCGGCGCGTTCTCAGGCTTATCTGGGCGTGCTGGTCGACGATCTCTGCACGCTGGGCACCAAAGAACCGTACCGTATGTTTACCTCTCGCGCGGAATATCGCCTGATGCTGCGCGAAGATAACGCTGACCTGCGTCTGACCGAAATGGGCCGTGAGCTGGGTCTGGTGGATGACGAACGCTGGGCGCGCTTCAACGAGAAACTGGAGCGCATTGAGCAGGAACGTCAGCGCCTGAAAACGACCTGGGTTAATCCGCAGGCTGAAACCGCTGCGGAAGTGAACGCTCACTTAACTGCGCCGCTCTCGCGCGAAGCCAGCGGTGAAGATCTGCTGCGTCGCCCGGAAGTGACCTATGAGAATCTGGTGAAACTCACCGCCTTTGCCCCGGGTCTTGAAGACGCTGAAGCGGCAGAGCAGGTTGAGATCCAGGTGAAATACGAAGGTTACATCGCGCGTCAGCAGGATGAGATCGAAAAGCAGCAGCGTAACGAAAACACGCTGCTGCCGGAAATGCTGGACTATCGTCAGGTGACGGGGTTGTCCAACGAGGTGATCGCCAAGCTGAACGATCACAAACCGGTGTCGATCGGCCAGGCCTCCCGCATCTCGGGCGTTACCCCAGCAGCGATTTCGATTCTGCTGGTGTGGCTGAAAAAGCAGGGCATGCTGCGCCGCAGCGCGTAATATGTGTAATTCGCCCGGTGGCGCTGCGCTTACCGGGCCTACAGAACTCCGTAGGGCGGGTTAGCGAAGCGTCACCCGCCACTTAAGTCTCTCAACAGGTATTCACCGTGCTCAATAAACTCTCTCGTCTGCTGGATCAGGCAGGTATTTCGCTCACCGATCACCAGAAAAATCAGCTGGTGGCCTATGTCGATATGCTGAACAAATGGAATAAAGCGTACAACCTCACCTCCGTACGCGACCCCAACGAGATGCTGATTCGCCATATTCTCGATAGCATTGTGGTTGCGCCGTACCTGAACGGTGAGCGCTTTATCGATGTGGGCACGGGTCCTGGCCTGCCGGGTATTCCCCTGTCAATTGTCCGCCCGGAAAGCCATTTCACGCTGCTGGATAGCCTTGGCAAGCGCGTGCGTTTTTTGCGCCAGGTACAGCATGAGCTGAAGCTTGAGAACATCACGCCTGTGCAGAGCAGGGTAGAGGAGTTCCCGGCAGAGCCACCGTTCGACGGGGTTATCAGCCGTGCGTTTGCTTCGCTTAATGACATGGTGAGCTGGTGTAAGCACTTACCGGCAGAGAATGGCCGTTTTTATGCGCTGAAAGGGCAGTTGCCCGGCGATGAAATTGAACAGCTTCCGGACGGTTTTGCCGTCGAGTCCATTGAGAAATTACAGATTCCTCAGCTCGAAGGCGAACGTCATCTGGTGATAATTAAGCCAAACAATTTTTAAAAAATTAATAAAAAATGTGGAATTTGTGCTGTTCTGTCAGTGTTAAAAAACAGCACAACACAACGGATTTTGCCGGAGAGAATTTAACCGTGTTTTTACTAAGGGTTTTCTAATGGTTAACTTCCTCACCATTGTTCACCCTGAAGATAATCAACCACGAAAATATCAGCCTGCTAAAAGTGGAAAGCAGCAACCAGAATGCAATGTTAAATATTTATTAAGAATGTCAATAAAAGGTTTTTATTGTATACGGGGCTGTTTTGAAAATAGTTGCGACATTTTATCTTTAATTTCAGAAAGATGAAATTAAGCGATTTACGAGTTTGATAAATACAACCTTATCGCAAATGTGTATTTTGTGATCTCGTGCACGCTTTGTAGTCAACGTTTTCGCGCTGTTTGCAGTTTTGCTCGAAGGTCGGGGCTTTCATCAAAAGTTGAAAAATAGCGGCGGGGAAAAATATTTAAACATTTATTCACCTTTTCGCTACTTAATGTTTGAAATCACGGGTGCGCACCGTATAATTTGACCGCTTTTTGATGCTTGACTCTGAGCCTTAAAGGACGTTTTATACGACACGCGGCATACCTCGAAGGGAGCAGGAGTAAAAACGTGATGTCTGTGTCGCTCTTGAGTAGAAACGTTGCTCGTAAGCTTCTGTTCATTCAGTTTCTGGCTGTGATAGCAAGTGGACTGCTGTTTAGCCTCAAAGACCCCTTCTGGGGCATCTCCGCCGTGTGCGGGGGTTTGGCGGTTGTGCTGCCAAACGTGTTGTTTATGATTTTTGCCTGGCGTCATCAGGCGCATACACCTGCCAAAGGCCGCGTGGCCTGGTCCTTCGCCCTCGGCGAAGTGTGTAAGGTGTTGCTGACCTTTGCTCTACTGGTGATGGCGCTGGCGGTTTTGAAAGTGGTATTCATGCCGCTGATAGCTACGTGGGTTTTGGTGCTGGTGGTACAAGTTCTGGCTCCAGCTGTAATCAATAACAAAGGGTAAAAGGCATCATGGCTTCAGAAAATATGACGCCGCAGGATTACATAGGTCACCATCTGAATAACCTTCAGCTGGACCTGCGTACATTCTCGCTGGTGGATCCGCATAACCCCCCGGCCACCTTCTGGACGATCAACATCGACTCCATGTTCTTCTCGGTGGTTTTGGGTCTTCTGTTCCTGGCCATGTTCCGCGGTGTTGCTAAAAAGGCGACCAGCGGTGTTCCAGGGAAATTCCAGACGTTCGTTGAGATGATCATCGGCTTCGTCCATGGCAGCGTGAAAGACATGTACCATGGTAAGAGCAAGCTGATTGCGCCACTGGCACTGACCGTGTTCGTGTGGGTCTTCCTGATGAACCTGATGGACCTTCTGCCTATCGATTTCCTGCCGTGGATTGGCGAACATGTCTTCGGTCTGCCTGCTCTGCGCGTGGTTCCGTCTGCTGACGTGAACATCACCCTGTCGATGGCGCTGGGCGTGTTTATCCTGATTCTTTTCTACAGCATCAAAATGAAAGGCGTAAGCGGCTTTGTGAAAGAGCTTACCTTGCAGCCGTTCAACCACTGGGCGTTTATTCCGGTCAACCTGATCCTGGAAGGCGTTAGCCTGCTGTCCAAACCTGTTTCACTGGGTCTGCGACTGTTCGGCAACATGTATGCGGGTGAGCTGATTTTCATTCTGATCGCGGGTCTTCTGCCGTGGTGGTCACAGTGGGTTCTGAATGTGCCGTGGGCCATTTTCCACATCCTGATCATTACGCTGCAAGCCTTTATCTTCATGGTTCTGACGATCGTCTATCTGTCGATGGCGTCTGAAGAGCACTGATTTTTTACCAACACTACTACGTTTTAATTGAAACAAACTGGAGACTGTCATGGAAAACCTGAATATGGATCTGCTGTACATGGCTGCCGCTGTGATGATGGGTCTGGCGGCTATCGGTGCTGCGATCGGTATCGGCATCCTCGGGGGCAAATTCCTGGAAGGCGCTGCGCGTCAACCTGATCTGATTCCTCTGCTGCGTACTCAGTTCTTTATCGTTATGGGTCTGGTGGATGCTATCCCAATGATCGCTGTAGGTCTGGGTCTGTACGTGATGTTTGCTGTCGCGTAGTAGTTGTTTTAAAACCCCAAGCCACAGAAATTTAAGAGGTATTGTGCTGTGAACATGAACGCAACAATCCTCGGCCAGGCCATCGCGTTTATTATCTTTGTCTGGTTCTGCATGAAGTATGTATGGCCGCCTTTAATGGCTGCCATCGAAAAACGTCAGAAAGAAATTGCTGACGGTCTGGCTTCTGCAGAACGTGCAAAGAAAGATTTGGACCTTGCACAGGCCAACGCGACAGACCAGCTGAAAAAAGCGAAAGCGGAAGCTCAGGTAATCATCGAACAGGCTAACAAACGCCGTTCTCAGATCCTGGACGAAGCCAAAGCTGAAGCAGAACAGGAACGTACTAAGATCGTGACACAGGCTCAGGCTGAAATTGAAGCTGAGCGTAAACGTGCTCGTGAAGAACTGCGTAAGCAGGTTGCGATTCTGGCTGTTGCTGGCGCCGAGAAGATCATCGAACGTTCCGTGGATGAAGCTGCTAACAGCGACATCGTGGACAAACTTGTCGCTGAACTGTAAGGAGGGAGGGGCTGATGTCTGAATTTGTTACGGTAGCTCGCCCCTACGCCAAAGCAGCTTTTGACTTTGCTGTCGAACACCAAAATGTCGATCGCTGGCAGAATATGCTGGCGTTTGCCGCTGAGGTGACGAAAAACGAACAAATGGCCGAGTTGCTTTCTGGTGCATTAGCACCTGAAACCCTCGCCGCGTCGTTCATCGCCGTGTGCGGAGAGCAACTGGATGCCAACGGTCAGAACCTGATTAAGGTAATGGCAGAAAATGGTCGTCTCCGTGTGCTCCCGGATGTTCTCGAGCAGTTTGAGCACTTACGTGCCCTTAGTGAAGCTACTGCTGAAGTTGAAGTAACTTCTGCGACTGAACTGAGTCATGAACAGCTTGCGAAAATTACCGCCGCGATGGAAAAACGTCTGTCACGCAAAGTTAAGCTGAATTGCAAAATCGATAAGTCTGTAATGGCAGGCGTAATCATCCGCTCGGGTGATATGGTCATTGATGGCAGCGTACGCGGCCGTCTTGAGCGCCTTGCAGACGTCTTGCAGTCTTAAGGGGACTGGAGCATGCAACTGAATTCCACCGAAATCAGCGAACTGATCAAGCAGCGCATTGCTCAGTTCAATGTTGTGAGCGAAGCTCATAACGAAGGTACTATTGTTTCTGTAAGTGACGGTGTTATCCGCATCCACGGCCTGGCCGATTGTATGCAGGGTGAGATGATTTCCCTGCCGGGTAACCGTTACGCTATCGCACTGAACCTGGAGCGCGACTCCGTAGGTGCAGTTGTGATGGGTCCATACGCTGACCTCGCCGAAGGCATGAAGGTTAAGTGTACTGGCCGTATTCTGGAAGTTCCGGTTGGCCGTGGCCTGCTGGGTCGTGTTGTTAACACCCTGGGTGCACCAATCGACGGTAAAGGTCCGGTTGAGCACGATGGCTTCTCTCCAATCGAAGTTATCGCACCGGGCGTTATCGACCGTCAGTCCGTAGATCAGCCTGTTCAGACGGGTTATAAGTCCGTTGATGCCATGATCCCAATCGGTCGTGGTCAGCGTGAACTGATCATCGGTGACCGTCAGACCGGTAAAACCGCGATGGCTATCGATGCCATCATCAACCAGCGTGACTCCGGCATCAAATGTGTGTACGTGGCTATCGGCCAGAAAGCGTCCACCATTTCTAACGTGGTTCGTAAACTGGAAGAGCACGGCGCGCTGTCTAACACCATCGTTGTTGTGGCTACCGCTTCTGAATCTGCTGCACTGCAATACCTGGCGCCATACGCCGGTTGTGCAATGGGTGAATACTTCCGTGACCGCGGTGAAGATGCACTGATCGTATACGATGACCTGTCTAAACAGGCTGTTGCTTATCGTCAGGTGTCCCTGCTGCTCCGTCGTCCACCAGGACGTGAAGCGTTCCCTGGCGACGTATTCTACCTCCACTCTCGTCTGCTGGAGCGTGCTTCCCGCGTTAACGCGGAATACGTCGAGAACTTCACCAAAGGTGAAGTGAAGGGTAAAACGGGCTCTCTGACCGCGCTGCCGATCATTGAAACCCAGGCGGGTGACGTTTCTGCGTTCGTTCCGACCAACGTAATCTCCATTACCGATGGTCAGATCTTCCTGGAAACCAACCTGTTTAACTCCGGTATTCGTCCGGCGGTTAACCCGGGTATCTCCGTATCCCGTGTAGGTGGTGCTGCTCAGACCAAGATCATCAAGAAACTGTCCGGTGGTATCCGTACCGCGCTGGCACAGTATCGTGAACTGGCTGCGTTCTCTCAGTTCGCATCCGATCTGGACGAAGCAACCCGTAAACAGCTGAGCCACGGTCAGAAAGTGACCGAGCTGCTGAAGCAGAAACAGTACGCACCTATGTCTGTTGCTCAGCAGGGCCTGGTACTGTTCGCGGCTGAACGCGGTTACCTCGAAGATGTGGAACTGGCGAAAATCGGTAGCTTCGAAGCCGCTCTGCTGGCTTACGTCGACCGTGATCACGCTCCGCTGATGCAAGAGATCAACCAGACCGGTGGCTATAACGACGAAATCGAAGGCAAGCTGAAAGCTATCCTCGATTCCTTCAAAGCAACCCAATCCTGGTAATCGTCCGGCGGCTTGTCTCAGGACAAGCCGCCTGGCATTGAGGAGAAGCTCATGGCCGGCGCAAAAGAGATACGTAGTAAGATCGCAAGCGTCCAGAACACGCAAAAGATCACTAAAGCGATGGAGATGGTCGCCGCTTCCAAAATGCGTAAATCGCAGGATCGCATGGCGGCCAGCCGTCCTTATGCAGAAACCATGCGCAAAGTGATTGGTCACCTTGCAAACGGTAATCTGGAATATAAGCACCCTTACCTGGAAGAACGCGACGTTAAGCGCGTGGGCTACCTGGTGGTGTCGACCGACCGTGGTCTGTGTGGCGGCTTGAACATTAACCTGTTCAAAAAACTGCTGGCGGATATGAAAGGCTGGTCCGATAAAGGCGTTCAGTGCGACCTCGCATTGATCGGCTCTAAAGGCGTCTCTTTCTTTAACTCCGTTGGTGGCAACATTGTCGCTCAGGTGACCGGTATGGGTGATAACCCGTCCCTGTCCGAACTGATCGGCCCGGTTAAAGTGATGTTGCAGGCCTATGATGAAGGCCGTCTGGACAGACTGTACGTTGTCAGCAACAAATTTATTAACACCATGTCTCAGGTGCCAACGCTCACTCAGATGCTGCCTTTACCGGCTTCAGAAGATGACGAGCTGAAACAGAAAGCCTGGGATTACCTGTATGAACCCGATCCGAAACCGCTGCTGGATACCCTGCTGCGTCGTTACGTTGAATCTCAGGTTTATCAGGGCGTTGTAGAAAACCTGGCCAGCGAGCAGGCCGCACGAATGGTGGCGATGAAAGCCGCGACCGATAATGGCGGCAGCCTGATTAAAGAGCTGCAGTTGGTTTACAACAAAGCTCGTCAGGCCAGCATTACTCAGGAACTCACCGAGATCGTCTCGGGGGCCGCCGCGGTTTAACCAGGTTTACGAATTACGTAGAGGATTCAAGATGGCTACTGGAAAGATTGTCCAGGTAATCGGCGCCGTGGTGGACGTCGAGTTCCCTCAGGACGCCGTACCACGCGTGTACGACGCGCTTGAGGTACAGAATGGTAACGAGAGCCTGGTGCTGGAAGTTCAGCAGCAGCTCGGCGGCGGTATCGTGCGTACCATCGCGATGGGTTCTTCCGACGGTCTGCGTCGTGGTCTGGAAGTTAAAGACCTTGAGCACCCGATCGAAGTCCCGGTAGGTAAAGCAACACTGGGTCGTATCATGAACGTATTGGGTCAGCCAATCGACATGAAAGGCGACATCGGTGAAGAAGAGCGTTGGGCTATCCACCGCGCGGCACCTTCCTACGAAGAGCTGTCCAGCTCTCAGGAACTGCTGGAAACCGGTATCAAAGTTATCGACCTGATGTGTCCGTTTGCGAAGGGCGGTAAAGTTGGTCTGTTCGGTGGTGCGGGTGTAGGTAAAACCGTAAACATGATGGAGCTGATCCGTAACATCGCGATCGAGCACTCCGGTTACTCCGTATTTGCGGGCGTAGGTGAACGTACTCGTGAGGGTAATGACTTCTACCACGAAATGACCGACTCCAACGTTCTGGACAAAGTATCCCTGGTTTACGGCCAGATGAACGAGCCACCAGGAAACCGTCTGCGCGTTGCGCTGACTGGTCTGACGATGGCTGAGAAGTTCCGTGACGAAGGCCGTGACGTTCTGCTGTTCGTTGATAACATCTACCGTTACACCCTGGCCGGTACTGAAGTATCTGCACTGCTGGGTCGTATGCCTTCAGCGGTAGGTTATCAGCCTACGCTGGCGGAAGAGATGGGTGTTCTTCAGGAACGTATCACCTCTACCAAAACCGGTTCTATCACCTCCGTTCAGGCGGTATACGTACCTGCGGATGACTTGACTGACCCATCACCAGCAACCACCTTTGCGCACTTAGATGCAACCGTGGTACTGAGCCGTCAGATCGCGTCTCTGGGTATCTACCCGGCCGTTGACCCGCTGGACTCCACCAGCCGTCAGCTGGATCCACTTGTTGTTGGTCAGGAACACTACGACACCGCGCGTGGCGTACAGTCCCTGCTGCAGCGTTACCAGGAACTGAAAGACATCATCGCCATCCTGGGTATGGATGAACTGTCTGAAGAAGACAAACTGGTGGTAGCACGTGCGCGTAAGATCCAGCGCTTCCTGTCCCAGCCGTTCTTCGTTGCGGAAGTATTCACCGGTTCTCCAGGTAAATACGTTTCCCTGAAAGACACCATCCGTGGCTTTAAAGGCATCATGGAAGGCGAATACGATCACCTGCCAGAGCAGGCGTTCTACATGGTTGGTTCCATCGAAGAAGCTGTGGAAAAAGCCAAAAAACTTTAACGCCTTAATCGGAGGGTGATATGGCAATGACTTACCACCTGGACGTCGTCAGCGCAGAGCAACAAATGTTCTCTGGTCTGGTCGAGAAAATCCAGGTAACGGGTAGTGAAGGTGAACTGGGTATCTTCCCGGGTCACGCACCGCTGCTCACCGCCATTAAGCCTGGTATGATCCGCATCGTTAAACAGTTCGGACACGAAGAGTTTATCTATCTGTCCGGCGGCATTCTTGAAGTGCAGCCTGGCAGTGTGACCGTTCTGGCCGATACCGCTATTCGTGGCCAGGATCTCGACGAAGCGCGAGCCCTGGAATCGAAGCGTAAGGCTGAAGAGCACATTAGCAGCTCTCATGGTGACGTGGATTACGCTCAGGCGTCTGCGGAGCTGGCCAAAGCGATCGCCAAACTGCGCGTTATCGAGTTGACCAAAAAAGCGATGTAACACCGGCTTGAAAAGCACAAAAGCCAGTCTGGATACCAGGCTGGCTTTTTTTTCGTCCTTAATTCATGACGAAAAAGATGTAGAATTTTAAGCACCAAACGTTTTTACTTCTCACTCAAACTACCGTCAGGATGCGTATGTCAAACAGTGCGATGAGCGTGGTGATCCTTGCCGCAGGCAAAGGTACCCGCATGTATTCCGATCTGCCTAAAGTGCTTCATACACTGGCAGGAAAGCCAATGGTGCAGCATGTTATTGATGCAGCAAATGAATTGGGCGCTCGCCAGGTTCACCTGGTCTATGGCCACGGCGGCGATCTGCTTAAAAAGACGCTGAGCGATGACAAGCTCAACTGGGTGCTTCAGGCTGAACAGCTGGGAACCGGCCACGCAATGCAGCAGGCAGCACCGTTCTTTGCCGATGACGAAGACATTCTGATGCTCTACGGCGATGTTCCGCTGATCTCCATCGACACACTGACTCGCCTGCGTGAAGCCAAACCGCAGGGCGGTATCGGTTTATTAACCGTCGTGCTGGACGATCCGACCGGCTACGGCCGCATCACCCGTGAAAACGGCAACGTCACGGGTATCGTTGAACATAAAGACGCCAGCGAAGCACAGCGCCAGATTCAGGAGATCAACACCGGTATCCTGATGGCTAACGGCGCGGACATGAAGCGCTGGCTGTCTAAGCTCAACAACAACAACGCGCAGGGTGAATACTACATCACCGACATCATTGCGATGGCGTACCAGGAAGGGCGTGAGATTGCGGCGGTTCACCCGGCGCGTATCAGCGAAACCGAAGGGGTGAATAACCGCCTTCAGCTTTCCCGTCTGGAGCGTGTTTATCAGTCCGAACAGGCCGAAAAACTGCTGCTGGCCGGCGTGATGCTGCGCGATCCGGCGCGTTTCGATCTGCGTGGAACGTTAACGCACGGGCGCGACGTTGAAATTGATACTAACGTTATCCTGGAAGGTAACGTCACGCTGGGTAACCGCGTCAAAATTGGTGCGGGCTGTGTGATCAAAAACAGCATCATCGGTGATGATTGCGAAATTAGCCCATACAGCGTGGTGGAAGATGCCCGTCTTGACGCAGCGTGCACTATTGGGCCGTTCGCGCGTCTGCGCCCGGGGGCTGAGCTGCTGGAAGGCTCACATGTTGGAAACTTCGTTGAGATGAAAAAAGCGCGTCTGGGTAAAGGCTCTAAAGCCGGTCATTTGACCTATCTGGGCGATGCGGAAATTGGCGACAACGTGAATATTGGCGCAGGAACGATTACCTGCAACTATGACGGCGCGAATAAGTTTAAAACCATCATCGGTGATGATGTGTTTGTTGGTTCCGACACTCAGTTGGTGGCGCCTGTTACCGTGGGTAACGGCGTAACGATTGCCGCCGGGACAACCGTTACGCGCGATATCGCCGATAACGAACTGGTATTAAGCCGTGTGCCGCAGGTGCACAAGCAGGGCTGGAAACGCCCGGTGAAGAAGAAGTAACGGATTTACCCCTCACCCTAACCCTCTCCCCAAAGGGAGAGGGGATTGTTCGGTGCGGTGTTTTTCTCCCTCGCCCCTTTGGGGAGAGGGCCGGGGTGAGGGGATAATATAATCCTCCCCCCACAAGCAGTACCCATAACAATAACCCCACTCTCTACAAGGCTCGGGGCGCCCGGAAAGGGCAAATACAGGTCAGCGACAACGCATGGCATAACGCCATAATCAGGAAATCTAACTATGTGTGGAATTGTTGGCGCAGTTGCGCAGCGTGATATTGCTGAAATCCTTCTCGAAGGTTTACGTCGTCTGGAATACCGTGGCTACGACTCTGCCGGTCTGGCAGTAGTGGATGCAGAAGGTCATATGACCCGTCTGCGTCGCCTCGGTAAAGTGCAGATGCTGGCCCAGGCCGCGGAAGAACACCCGCTGCACGGTGGCACCGGTATTGCGCATACCCGCTGGGCGACACACGGCGAACCGTCTGAAGGCAACGCGCACCCGCATGTGTCTGAACACATCGTGGTCGTGCATAACGGCATTATCGAAAACCACGAACCGCTGCGCGAAGAACTGAAAGCGCGCGGCTATACCTTCGTTTCTGAAACCGATACCGAAGTGATTGCGCACCTGGTGCACTGGGAGCTGGCACAGGGCGGCACGCTACGTGACGCGGTGCTGCGCGCAATCCCACAGCTGCGCGGTGCGTACGGTACGGTGATCATGGACTCCCGCGATCCGTCCACCCTGCTGGCGGCGCGTTCCGGTAGTCCAATGGTTATCGGTATGGGCATGGGCGAAAACTTTATCGCTTCTGACCAACTGGCGCTCCTGCCGGTCACCCGCCGCTTTATCTTCCTGGAAGAGGGTGATATCGCAGAAGTGACTCGCCGCAGCGTGACGGTATTTGATACCAAAGGCGAGCAGGTGAAACGCCCTGAAATTGAATCCAATCTGCAGTACGACGCGGGCGACAAAGGCGCTTACCGTCACTACATGCAGAAAGAGATTTACGAGCAGCCAAACGCCATCAAAAACACCCTGACCGGTCGTATCAGCCACGGTGAAGTGGACCTGAGCGAACTGGGTGCCAACGCAAACGAGCTGCTCAGCAAGGTTGAGCACATTCAGATTGTGGCCTGCGGTACCTCCTACAACTCCGGGATGGTCTCTCGCTACTGGTTTGAGTCGCTGGCTGGCGTGCCGTGCGATGTGGAAATCGCCTCTGAATTCCGCTACCGCAAATCCGCCGTGCGCCGTAACAGCCTGATGATCACCCTTTCTCAGTCTGGCGAAACGGCAGATACCCTGGCGGCGCTGCGTCTCTCTAAAGAGCTGGGTTACCTGGGATCGCTGGCTATCTGTAACGTGCCGGGCTCATCGCTGGTGCGTGAATCCGATCTGGCGCTGATGACCAAAGCGGGCACTGAAATCGGCGTGGCCTCCACCAAAGCGTTTACCACGCAGCTGACGGTTCTGCTGATGCTGGTGGCGAAACTGGCGCGTCTGAAAGGGCTGGATGCTTCTGTTGAGCATGACATCGTTCATGGTCTGCAGGCGCTGCCAAGCCGTATTGAGCAGATGCTGTCTCAGGACAAGCGCATTGAAGCCCTGGCTGAAGATTTCTCTGACAAGCACCACGCCCTGTTCCTCGGCCGTGGCGACCAGTACCCTATTGCGCTGGAAGGCGCGCTGAAGCTGAAAGAGATCTCCTACATCCACGCTGAAGCCTACGCGGCAGGCGAGCTAAAACATGGCCCGCTGGCGCTGATTGACGCGGATATGCCGGTTATCGTTGTGGCACCTAACAACGAACTGCTGGAAAAACTGAAGTCCAACATTGAAGAAGTTCGCGCCCGCGGTGGTGTGCTGTACGTCTTCGCTGATAAGGACGCCGGTTTTGCCAGCAGCGACAACATGCATATCATCGAGATGCCGCATGTAGAAGAGGTTATTGCCCCTATCTTCTACACCGTGCCGCTGCAGTTACTGGCTTACCACGTTGCGCTGATCAAAGGCACCGACGTTGACCAGCCGCGTAACCTGGCGAAATCGGTCACCGTAGAATAATCCCTCCAGGCTCCACCTTCGGGTGGAGCTTTTTTACCCTGCCTGGTTTGTTTTTAATCAACGCATTCGCGTTTTTATTTATGACAATCTGTCATCTTCAGCTACTTTTTTCAGTGTCACATAAAGAAAATATTTCTGAAAAGTTGTTGTCATGATTGTGGCTAACATGATGATAAATCAGGAATCTTTTGCTGGTTTTTAAGCTAAATTTCCATTGTCATAAAACTGTCATAATTCGTACATTTATCTGTCACCTGTTTGTCCTATTTTGCTCATCGTAGCCACTTAAACAATGATTTACGAAATCCTTGCAGGAGACATTATGAAAGTTATGCGTACCACTGTCGCAACTGTTGTCGCCGCGACCTTATCTCTGAGCGCTTTCTCTGTATTCGCAGAAGCAAGCCTGACTGGCGCTGGTGCAACCTTCCCTGCGCCGGTGTATGCCAAATGGGCGGATACCTACCAGAAAGAAACCGGTAACAAGGTTAACTATCAGGGTATCGGCTCCTCCGGTGGCGTGAAACAAATTACCGCAAACACCGTTGATTTCGGCGCATCCGACGCTCCGCTGTCTGATGAAAAACTGGCTCAGGAAGGCCTGTTCCAGTTCCCGACCGTAATCGGTGGTGTAGTTCTG
This sequence comes from Enterobacter cloacae complex sp. 394F7, assembly GCF_057320385.1. NCBI lineage: Bacteria > Pseudomonadati > Pseudomonadota > Gammaproteobacteria > Enterobacterales > Enterobacteriaceae > Enterobacter > Enterobacter cloacae complex sp. 394F7. The sequence continues at coordinate 30,306 of NZ_JBXWCS010000020.1, forward strand.
GCGATCAACCTGCCGGGCGTGAAGTCGGGTGAGCTGGTGCTGGACGGCAAAACCCTGGGTGATATCTACCTGGGCAAAATCAAAAAATGGGATGACGAAGCCATCGCTAAGCTCAACCCTGGCCTGAAGCTGCCTTCTCAGAACATCGCCGTGGTTCGCCGCGCGGATGGTTCTGGTACCTCTTTCGTCTTCACCAGCTACCTGGCGAAGGTGAACGAAGAGTGGAAATCTAAAGTTGGTTCCGGCTCTACCGTTAACTGGCCAACCGGTCTGGGCGGTAAAGGGAACGACGGTATCGCCGCTTTCGTACAGCGTCTGCCGGGCTCTATCGGTTACGTAGAATATGCGTACGCCAAGCAGAACAACCTGTCCTACACCAAACTGGTTTCTGCTGATGGCAAACCTGTCAGCCCGACTGAAGAGAACTTTGCCAACGCTGCAAAAGGCGCTGACTGGAGCAAATCCTTCGCTCAGGACCTGACTAACCAGAAAGGTGAAGACGCGTGGCCAATCACCTCTACCACCTTCATTCTGGTTCACAAAGAGCAGAAGAAACCTGAGCAGGGCGCAGAAGTGCTGAAGTTCTTCGACTGGGCATACAAAAACGGCGGCAAACAGGCTAATGACCTGGATTATGCCAGCCTGCCAGACAGCGTGGTTGAGCAGATTCGTGCTGCATGGAAAACCAACGTGAAAGACAGCAGCGGTAAAGCGCTGTACTAACAGGATATATTTAACGAAGATGGCGGGTGGCGCTACGCTTACCCGCCCTACGGTTAACGCTGTAGGCCCGGTAAGCGTCAGCGCCACCGGGCATATTCGTAAAAACGTCTCAAACAGAAGAGTAATTTATGGCTGCAACCAAGCCTGCATTTAACCCTCCGGGTAAAAAAGGTGACATGATTTTCAGCGCGCTGGTAAAACTGGCTGCGCTGATTGTGCTATTGCTGCTGGGCGGCATTATCGTGTCTCTGATTTTCTCCTCCTGGCCGAGCATTCAGAAATTCGGTTTCTCCTTCCTGTGGACCAAAGAGTGGGACGCGCCGAATGATATCTACGGTGCGCTGGTGCCGATTTACGGCACGCTGGTCACCTCGTTCATCGCCCTGCTGATTGCAGTTCCGGTAAGCTTTGGTATCGCCCTGTTCCTGACGGAACTGGCACCGGGCTGGCTGCGACGCCCGCTGGGTATCGCCATTGAACTGCTGGCGGCCATTCCAAGTATCGTGTACGGCATGTGGGGTCTGTTTATCTTTGCGCCACTGTTTGCCACGTATTTCCAGGAGCCGGTGGGTAATGTTCTTTCCGCTATTCCGTTTGTGGGGGCGCTGTTCTCCGGCCCGGCATTCGGTATCGGTATTCTGGCGGCTGGTGTGATCCTCGCCATCATGATTATTCCGTACATTGCGGCAGTTATGCGCGATGTGTTCGAACAAACCCCGGTGATGATGAAAGAGTCGGCTTACGGCATTGGCTGCACCACCTGGGAAGTGATCTGGCGTATCGTTCTTCCGTTCACCAAAAATGGGGTGATTGGGGGCGTGATGCTGGGCTTAGGGCGTGCGTTGGGTGAGACCATGGCGGTGACCTTTATCATCGGTAACACCTACCAGCTCGACAGTGCTTCGCTCTATATGCCGGGTAACAGTATTACCTCCGCACTGGCGAACGAATTCGCCGAAGCGGAATCCGGGCTGCACGTGGCGGCGCTGATGGAGCTGGGTCTGATCCTGTTCGTGATTACCTTCATCGTACTGGCGATCTCCAAGCTGATGATCCTGCGTCTCGCGAAAAATGAGGGGGCACGCTAATGGCAACTCTCGAAATGCAAAGCACTGCTCAGCTTGCGGAATCCCGCCGCAAAATGCAGGCGAAGCGTCGTTTCAAAAACCGTATCGCACTGACGCTCTCAATGGCAACGATGGCCTTTGGTCTGTTCTGGCTGATCTGGATCCTCTTCTCTACCGTGGTTCGCGGTATCGACGGCATGTCTCTGGCGCTGTTCACCGAAATGACGCCACCGCCGAACACGGCGGGTGGTGGACTGGCGAACGCCCTGGCAGGCAGCGGATTGCTGATCCTGTGGGCGACGGTATTCGGTACGCCGCTTGGCATCATGGCGGGTATCTATCTGGCGGAATATGGCCGTAAATCCTGGCTCGCAGAAGTGATTCGTTTCATTAACGACATTCTGCTCTCTGCGCCGTCTATTGTGGTGGGTCTGTTTGTTTACACCATTGTTGTGGCACAAATGGAACACTTCTCCGGCTGGGCGGGTGTGATTGCGCTGGCGCTGCTGCAGGTGCCTATCGTCATTCGTACCACCGAGAACATGCTCAAACTGGTGCCGGACAGCCTGCGTGAAGCGGCGTATGCGCTGGGTACACCAAAGTGGAAAATGATCTCCGCGATTACGCTTAAAGCCTCTGTCTCCGGGATCATGACCGGTATTCTGCTGGCCATTGCCCGTATCGCGGGTGAAACGGCACCGCTGCTGTTTACCGCCCTCTCCAACCAGTTCTGGAGCACGGACATGATGCAGCCGATCGCCAACCTGCCGGTGACGATCTTTAAATTTGCGATGAGCCCATTCGCGGAATGGCAGCAGCTGGCCTGGGCCGGGGTGCTGATCATCACCCTTTGCGTACTGTTGCTGAACATTCTGGCGCGCGTCATTTTCGCGAAGAAGAAACACGGTTAATTTTTTACGGCGCGGCAGCTCGCGGCGCCGAATGAGGAAATGAGTCAATGAGTATGGTTGATACTGCCCCGGGTAAGATTCAGGTTCGTGATTTGAACTTCTACTACGGCAAATTCCATGCCCTGAAGAATATCAACCTGGATATCGCGAAGAACCAGGTAACGGCATTCATCGGTCCGTCCGGCTGTGGTAAATCCACGCTGCTGCGCACCTTTAACAAAATGTACTCGCTCTATCCAGAGCAGCGTGCCGAAGGCGAAATCATCCTGGACGGTGAAAACATTCTGACCCAGGCTCAGGATATCGCCCTGCTGCGCGCCAAAGTGGGCATGGTTTTCCAGAAACCGACGCCGTTCCCGATGTCGATTTACGACAACATCGCGTTTGGTGTACGCCTGTTTGAAAAGCTCTCCCGTGCCGATATGGACGAGCGCGTGCAGTGGGCGTTGACCAAGGCCGCATTATGGAACGAAACCAAAGATAAGTTGCACCAGAGCGGTTACTCTCTCTCCGGCGGGCAGCAGCAGCGTCTGTGCATTGCGCGTGGAATCGCGATCCGTCCGGAAGTGTTGCTGCTGGATGAGCCGTGTTCAGCGCTGGACCCGATCTCAACCGGTCGTATCGAAGAGCTGATCACCGAGCTGAAGCAGGATTACACCGTGGTTATCGTGACCCACAACATGCAGCAGGCTGCGCGTTGCTCCGACCACACGGCATTTATGTACCTGGGCGAGTTGATTGAGTTCAGTAACACGGACGATCTGTTCACCAAGCCCGCTAAAAAGCAAACAGAAGACTATATCACCGGTCGTTACGGTTGATTCAGGAGCGCGCTATGGACAATCTCAATCTTAATAAACACATTTCCGGCCAGTTCAATGCAGAGCTGGAAAGTATTCGCACTCAGGTCATGACCATGGGTGGCATGGTCGAGCAACAGCTTTCTGATGCGATCACGGCGATGCATAACCAGGACAGCGAACTGGCGAAGCGCGTTATCGAAGGCGATAAAAACGTCAACATGATGGAAGTGGCGATTGACGAAGCGTGTGTGCGCATCATCGCCAAGCGTCAGCCGACGGCGAGCGACCTGCGTCTGGTGATGGCCATCATCAAAACCATCGCCGAGCTGGAACGTATCGGTGACGTAGCGGATAAAATCTGCCGCACCGCGCTGGAGAAATTCTCTCAGCAGCATCAGCCGTTGCTGGTGAGCCTGGAGTCGCTGGGCCGCCACACGGTGCAGATGCTGCACGACGTGCTGGATGCCTTTGCGCGTATGGATCTTGATGAAGCGGTGCGTATCTACCGTGAAGACAAGAAAGTCGACCAGGAGTATGAAGGCATCGTGCGCCAGCTGATGACCTACATGATGGAAGATTCACGTACGATCCCAAGCGTACTGACCGCCCTGTTCTGCGCGCGCTCTATCGAGCGTATCGGCGACCGCTGCCAGAACATTTGCGAATACATTTTCTACTTCGTGAAAGGTCAGGACTTCCGTCACGTGGGCGGCGACGAACTGGACAAACTGCTGGCGGGTAAAGATCCGAAAGAGTAATCAGTGGTTAAAATGCCCGGTGGCGCTGCGCTTACCGGGCCTATAAAAACCTACCGCGTAATATTCCACCCGCGCGCCTTCCACAATTCCGGCAACTGCGCCAGATCGGTAAAGGTCGTCACATTTGGATGATCGATCGGCTTGTTGTGCGGGTCGGCACAGAAATAAAACACTTCCATTCCTGCATCAATGCCCGACTGCGCGCCCGCGGACGAGTCATCCACCAGAATACAGTTCTCTACGTTGACGTTCATCGCGTTTGCCGCATGGAACATCAGCGCAGGATCTGGCTTCCAGCGTTGAATATCGTAGCCGCTGAACAATTTTTCCGGGAAGTGGTGCAGCATCTCAAGCTTACCCAGCGAGTGCTGCATTTTGCTGACCGGTCCGTTAGACACCACGCAGATCGGTACCGTCATGGCATCCAGCAGCGCGTTTGCGCCAGCAATGACCTCCAGCTCAGAATCGAACAGGCGTGCGACCTCGGCGCGGTACACCGGTTCCAGATCCGTTTTTGCCAGATCCACACCGTGTTCGGCGTTAATGATGTCGATGATCTCGTACAGCTTCACACCCTTAAAGCGTTTGAACACCTCGTCGAGATCGAGCGTAATGCCAAATTCCTGGAACATGGCGACATACGCGCGGGAACAAATGACCTCACTGTCGACCAGCGTACCGTCGCAGTCGAAAAATACCGCTTCAATTCCGGACATGCCTTTCCCTTTTTACAAGTTTAACGTTTACGTACTGCAGTTCAACGAGACGCAATCGTTGCCGTATAAGCAAAATCAATGAAAAAAGTATCTCGTAACCGCCACTATTGTCGCATTTTGGTATAGGATAGCGACGAATTTTCCCTCCTTGTTCGGAAATTGATGATGAGTCAACAACACACAACCCAGACATCGGGTCAGGGTCTGCTTGAGCGCGTGTTTAAACTGCGTGAGCACGGCACAACGGCACGCACCGAAGTGATCGCCGGTTTCACCACCTTCCTGACGATGGTCTATATCGTTTTTGTTAACCCACAAATTCTGGGCGTTGCTGGCATGGATACCAGCGCCGTCTTCGTGACCACCTGCCTGATCGCTGCACTTGGCAGCATTCTGATGGGCGTGTTTGCTAACCTGCCGGTCGCACTGGCCCCGGCGATGGGACTTAACGCATTCTTTGCGTTCGTGGTGGTTCAGGCGATGGGGCTGCCGTGGCAAGTCGGCATGGGCGCTATCTTCTGGGGCGCGGTAGGTCTGCTGCTGCTGACTATTTTCCGCGTGCGTTACTGGATGATTGCTAACATTCCTGTCAGCCTGCGCGTGGGTATCACCAGCGGTATCGGTCTGTTCATCGGTATGATGGGGCTGAAAAATGCCGGTGTTATCGTCGCTAACCCGGAGACGCTGGTCAGCATCGGTCATCTGACCTCCCATAACGTGCTGCTGGGCGTGCTGGGCTTCTTTATCATCGCGATCCTCGCTTCCCGCAATATTCATGCGGCGGTGCTGGTATCCATCGTAGTGACCACCCTGCTGGGCTGGATGCTGGGTGACGTTCACTATAACGGCATTGTCTCCGCACCACCGAGCGTCTCTACCGTTATTGGCCATGTTGATCTGGCGGGTTCCCTGAATCTGGGTCTGGCGGGGGTGATTTTCTCCTTTATGCTGGTGAACCTGTTTGACTCCTCCGGCACGCTGATTGGCGTGACCGACAAAGCGGGCCTGGCGGATGAGAAAGGTAAATTCCCGCGCATGAAGCAGGCGCTGTTTGTGGACAGCATCTCCTCTGTCAGCGGTGCTTTTATCGGGACCTCTTCTGTGACCGCTTACATTGAGTCTTCTTCCGGTGTCTCCGTAGGGGGCCGTACAGGTCTGACCGCGGTAGTGGTGGGTATTCTGTTCCTGCTGGTGATCTTCCTTTCTCCACTGGCTGGCATGGTTCCACCGTATGCGGCTGCCGGTGCGCTGATTTACGTGGGGGTACTGATGACCTCCAGCCTGTCGCGCGTGAAGTGGGATGATTTAACCGAAGCGGTACCGGCGTTTATTACCGCGGTAATGATGCCGTTCAGTTTCTCTATTACTGAAGGTATCGCCCTGGGCTTTATCTCTTACTGCGTGATGAAGATTGGCACTGGTCGTTTCCGCGACCTCAGCCCGTGCGTCATCATTGTGGCGCTGCTGTTTGTGCTGAAGATTGTGTTTATCGACGCGAAATAAACATGTTTGCACCCTCTCCCGTGGGAGAGGGCTGGGGTGAGGGCATCAGCCCGCACCTCACTTAAGCCTTCACCCTCTTGATATAATCCCCAAACGCCGTCAGCTGGCCAGAGAGATGGTCACGCGTGCTCTGATCCACCACTTCACCCGTCTGCGGGTCGACTTTATTCTGAATCACTCCACCCATAAATTCCGGCTTGTTCATGACCATTGCATCCAGGAATACCAGGATCTGGCGCAGATGATACTGGCAGCGCGCACCACCAATGGCACCCATTGAACTGGTCTGAATCAGCACCGGCTTACCGGAAAGCGGCTGCTCCGGCAGGCGGGATAGCCAGTCAATTGCGTTTTTCAGACCACCCGGAACCGAGTAGTTATACTCTGGCGTCACAATCACCACCCCGTCAGCCTGGCGAATCTGCTCAGCCAGCGCTTCGACGCTCTGCGGAAAGCCTTCTTCCTGCTGCACGTCCGCATCGTAAAGGGGAATGTCACCAATGGACGGCAGGGCGCTAATCTCCATACCCGCCGGAGCCAATTGTGGCAGCGTACGGGCAACCATTCCGTTAAATGAACCTTTGCGCAGGCTTCCCAGTAATGTAACGACTTTCAACGTTTCAGACATGATTACTCCTGTTTCATCATGATGACCCTGAACGGATCAGCTAAGGGTATATGCTTTTTCTGCCGGTAAACTGGTTAATCTCATCAGGCGTGCGGCGGGCTCGTTGGCACGTTCGGGCACATCCGGAAGGCTACTCCATCCCTGTTTACTGTCAAATTCCCAGATTTTCAGCCGTTCAATGGCAGGTGTCACTGCTACAGACCAGATCAGTACATCCTCAACATCGCTGAGCGCTTCTACCAGCGCGGCTTGCGTGGAGCGCAGGCGTCCGGAGCCCGGCAGGAGTTGCAGCTGACTGGCATCGTCTGACGCGCAGCCACAGAGCTTACGAATGCTCTGACGCAAGGTAATAAGCTGAGCCCGGGCTTCAGTGGGATCGTTCTGGTTGCGCACCCATAGCTGTTCATTGCTGGAGAGCGGGTAATCATCATGCGGGCTGGCGCCGTGAAAACCGCGTGTCGCGCGCTGAAGCTCCATATCCAGCCCGCAATCGCCTTCGGTGGTGAGTGCCACGCCAATAATATTGCCCGTATAGGCAATGGAGAAACGCGGCAGCTCCGGGTCGGCAAAGACCGGACGACCTTCAGGTTGGATGATGATGTCCGGCAGCTCACTGGTGCCGTACAGCATAAACAGCAGTTCAGCAAGAAGCGCCCGGGACGCCAAAAAACGCGACCGACGGTGCTCAGGAAGTTTGAGCGCTTCACTGTGACACGCTGAAGAAATTCTGGCCGATACGAGACGACCTTCTGTCAGTATCCCTCTTGCAAAGTGCGTAGCCATTTTTCGCTCCTTGATAATGGTCGTAGTCGGTTAAACGGTTACATCATTATCGCTTAACTCAACTCCTGTTTTAATCAGTAAATGATAGTAAGAAAAGGCTGAGGACCGAACTTTACATTTTCTTAGGCGAAAATTGGATCGCTGACACCCTATAACGCCTTGATGGTCTCGCGTAGCCAGAGGATTTTCGGATTATGGCTGTTCCGTTTATGCCAGATCTGCGTGAAGGGCTGGAGGACCATAAGTAAAAGGATGCAGAGCATGCTACAGCCAATCAGAATCCCGATCAGCATATTGAGCGCAAACGGCGTCAAGAACGAGACCGCCATACTGACCATCGTGGAATACTGCTCGCGATTAAAACCCATGGTTTCCATCAGCAGCACCAGGGAAACGGTTACATAGGTGAGGATCGCCGCCACGCACAGGGTAGCGTTCAATAACCGGCTAATAAAAAACGGTTCAGTAGCTTTCGGCCGGATGGCTCTCTTTGAGTACGGCAATCGACTGGACAAATACCAGCGCGCCCATGGCTGCCATGGTCCAGAACAGACTCTGCCACGGGAACTTCAGCATGATCAGATAACCCACGACCGGTGCCAGCACCGGAATGATGCAGGTGATGCCGTTAAGCATGGAGAGAACTTTGGCGCGATGCTGGGCACTTAAGGTATCGCACAGGATCGTGAAGGCCACCACGTAACAGCCGCCTGCCCCTATTCCTTGGATAAAGCGTCCCGTAAGGAACAGTGTGCTGTCCTGCACCACTGAACAGAGCAGGGAAGCCTGAGCAAAAATCACCGCGCCGGCGATGGCGACAAGCTGACGACCGGCCCTGTCTGAGATTTTTCCGGCAAACACCATCGAGGACGCCATCCCCGCCAGATAGGCCGAGAACGCGATATGCAGTTGCGCTTCGCTGGCCCCCAGATCATTGGCGATGTGTGGCAACCCAACCAGATACATATCAATGCCAGCAAGCAGAATAGGGGGTGAAAGGAAAGAGGCGAGTTGCCATTTGGACAATAGTGATTTCTTGGGGGGAAATCACCATTGTTAGCATAACAGCAAGGACTTTTTAAGCTTCAATAAGCCATAACTCTTAGGGTCATACTGACATCTATTAGTGGTCAGGATACGAATTTATTCTCGGGGCAAAGTGTCAGATACCTATGGTAGGCTGTGCTTGCTTCCTGATTCGCACTGTTTATCTGTACCATCTTTATTGATAACTGAGGCGTATTTTAATATATATTGGTCGGAAAGGTTTTTAGCTTTTTCTATGTCCTGTTCTGTTAATTTTTCCATTGTTTTTTTTCGAGAAGCATCAGCTTCTTTAAACCCATTGTAAAATGCTACTGAAAACCATGCATAAGATTTTACATAATCTCTTGGTAATTCATTTGTACCATCGAAATATAATATACCTAGGTTGTTTTGGGCTACCGAGTATCCTTGACAAGCAGAAGTTTTTAATAATTCTAATGCTTTTTTTCTATCTGTAGGGAGATTACCCATTCCTTTGGAATAAAATAGTGCAAGTGAATTTCTTGCACTCATTGATCCAAGATCTGCTGCTTTATTGTACCATATTGCAGCCTGGACATCATCTCTCGGCACTCCTAATCCATAATTATAAAGATGCCCTAAATTATACATAGCTATTGGATTGCGGGACTCCGCAGCAACCATAAACAATTTTCGTGCCTGATCATAATCTACGCCCCCCCCTTTACCTTCAATTAATAGAATACCTAAATTTACCTGTGCATCTATAAAACCTTGCTTTGCCGCTTTATAATAAAAATCTCTTGCAAGTTTAAGATCTCTAATCCCAGTCCAACCGTTTTCATAGAACAGCCCAATGTTAAATTGTGCTGGCGCATAATTTTGTTGTGCTGCCTTATTATACCAATAGAATGCCTTTGTGTAATCCTTAGTTGAGCCATTACCATAAATAAGCCCAAGATCTGTTTGTGCTCTAGCATCACCTTGTTCTGCTAGCTTTGTTAGATATTTAATGTCAGTATTTACAGTCATTTTTTTTAAATGGCTCTTTACATCATAAGATGTAAATCCAATTGCTAAAATTACCGTAAAAATAATTACCGGTATATTTTTCCTCATCTCACGCTCACTTTTTATTCATAACTGAAACTACTGCTTTTGTTTATAGGAAGAAAGAACATCAATAAGATAATCGGATACTTTATTTTGAAAATTAGAACTCCCTTCATTTATAAAACTTTTGCTACAACTCAAGGCTAAATTTTTTGGATCTCGTTCACCCTCCTTTATCATAGACTCAGCAACATCTTTAATACATGCAGAACCTTTTTCTGCAACACTAGCTGCCGCGAAACTCATACCACCTAAACCAACTACAGTTGAACCTATTGTGATTCCCAGAGTATATTCTGAAAGTGGGTTGTATACGTTATGCATGGTTTCTATATTATGTATAACACCTTCGGCTTCATTCGCTGGTAGATAATTTACTGCCGATCCAGCCTGCAGGCATACTTCTCTGAGTCCTCCATCTCCAAGAGAATCCCACCCCGCTAATCCAAGAGGGTCAATTTCGCTTATTGGATTGGACGTATATGTATAAAAATTCCACCCGCCCCGTAATCCAATCGGATCCTGCGTTATATACCGTCCCTGTTTCGGGTCGTAATACCGGTGACGGTTATAATACAGCCCCGTTTCTTCATCGTACTGCTGCCCCGGCAGGCGAATGAGCTGCGCAAGATTATGCGGGTTTGTCTCACGGAGCATATTACCCCACGCATCATATTCCTCTGACCATTCATTTTTTTCGTCATGACTGACAAACTCCATCCATAATTATAGCCGGGAGCAGGTTCATCTAATCTAAATCAGCCCTTTTAATCAGGGATATCGACATTCTGTTTGAGATTTGTAGGTGTCATCATCAATTGATGAGGAACGATATTTTTGACTATACTCTGCTGCCAATTTTTTTGCATCAATTAGCTCAGCACTACTCATTTTCTGGGTAAGTAAGTTAAGTGCATTTCCAGATTTTTCCGAGCCATTAATAAAAGCAACATAATTCCATGCATAGGCTTTTTTATAATCTACTGGCGCTTCACCATCATTTTCAGTATAAAATGAGGCAAGATTAATCTGTGCCGGAACATAACCCTGACATGCTGATGCTTCTATCAATGGTAAAACTTTATCCCGATCATCCGGCTGGAAACCTAATCCTCTGCCATAAAAAGCTCCCAATGAATTTCTTGCGCTCCTTGAACCGAGAGCAACTGCCTTCTTAAACCATTTCTCAGCTTGAGCATAATTTTTTTCAACGCCTAGACCGTATGCATAAATTTGCCCAAGATTATTCATTGCATTGGTATCATTTTTTTGTGCTGCCTTTAATAACCATTTTTTTGCCTCTAAGTAATTTTGTAGTTCACCTGTATTGGATAGGTATATTGTAGCAAGGTTCACTTGAGCTCTCGTCATACCTTGTTCCGCAGCTTTTGTATACCATTTTATAGCTTGCTGAGGATCTTTTAAAACACCCCAACCATTCTCATAATAAAGGCCAAGATTAAATTGCGCCTGTGCATATCCTTGTCGAGCTGCCTTATTATACCAATATATAGCTTTTGTATAGTTTTGAACCGTACCATTACCATTTCCATAAGCAAGCCCCAAGTCTGTTTGAGCCTCCATGTTTCCAGTCTCTGCTAATTTTGTGAGGTATGATATATTGGTCGTGACGCTATTTTTTTGTGTTTTGTATTTTAAATGAGAGATAGAGATAATAACAAAAAAAATAAAAGCCATTATTAATATGATTTTTTTCATGCTAACCCATAGTTCTTATAAATAAAATGTTGCCGTTGAGTTATGTGCTTAACTGCATTGGTTACTGTTTTTGTTCATAGGTTGAAAGAATGTCAACAAGATAATTGGTTGCCTTGCCATGAAAGCTAGAATTACCTTCATTTATAAAACCTTCTCCACATGTTAACGCTAGTTTTTTTGGATCCCTTTCTCCATCTTTTATTATAGACTCGGCCACATCTTTAATACATGCAGAACCCTTTTCTGCTACGGTCGCTACTCCGAAACCCATACCCGCGATACCTGAAACAGCTGAACCTACTGATATTCCAAGAACGTATTCAGATAGCGGGTTGTATACGTTATGCATGGTTTCCATATTATGCAAAACTCCTGCAGCTTCTTCAGTAGGAAGATAATTCATAGCCGAAGAAGCTTGCTGACAATATTTCCCCATTCCACTACCAAACGATTCAAATCCTTTTAATCCTAATGGATCTACCTGAGAGAGTGGATTTAATGGATATATATAAGCATTCCATCCGCCACGTAACCCTATCGGATCCTGCGTTATATACAGTCCCTGTTTCGGGTCGTAATACCGGTGACGGTTATAATACAGCCCCGTTTCTTCATCGTACTGCTGACCCGGCAGGCGGATGAGCTGCGCCAGATCATGCGGGTTTGTCTCA
>NZ_JBXWCS010000021.1:0-34941 GCF_057320385.1 Enterobacter cloacae complex sp. 394F7
CACAGATTGTCTGATAAATTGTTAAAGAGCAGTTGCGACGCGCTTCAGCGCTCTGTCGCGAGGTGGCGTATATTACGCTTTCCTCTTTCAGAGTCAACCCTGAATTTCAGGATTTTTTCTCTTCAACCGACCGGGCTGTTTGTGAAGTGATTCACATCCGCCGTGTCGATGGAGGCGCATTATAGGGAGTTCCCGAGCGACCGCAACCGAAAAGTTGCAAAAAGATGACTGACTGCTGTATTCCCCAGCAAAACCCCGCTTTATACCCTTTTACACACAGACTTATCCACAACACAACGCGTAAGCTTCATAAGAACCCACGGATTGAGGGGGATAATCAACTATACTATTGGCAAATATTTTCCCTGACAGACAATATCCATGATCACACAACGCCTCACCCGAGACTGGCGCATTCCTGGCGCTGGCCTCATGACGCTGCTACTCCTTATTGCGGGCTTCACTCTGCACGCACACTGGGGGGCTTTCATCCAATGGTGTCTTGCTACGCAAATCACCCTGCACCGTTATCTGGTGATGTACCTGTTGCAGCTTAATAACCATCAGTACAGCGGTGGCTTATGGCTATTAACCGGCGCGTTCTTCTATGGCGTACTTCACGCTATCGGGCCGGGGCACGGCAAATTCATTGTCACTACCTATCTCAGTACAAATAAAGAGAGCGAACTGGCTGCCCGGGTCGTTCCTTTTTTTGGCAGTATGCTGCAGGGCGTCAGCGCCATTCTGTTTGTCTTTATTCTGGCGGTGGGGTTTAACCTGGCGTCCGGGGATATCAGTACCAGCCGCTGGTATGTCGAGAAGATAAGCGCGGTCCTCATTGGCGCATTCGGCGCGTTTATCATTTACCAGGCGCTGAAAAGCCTGCGCCCGCGCAGGATGGCAATCTCCGCCATCACGCCCCTTCACCAGCATGATGAACATTGTGGCTGCGGCCATCACGGCGTAGGGGTAGACCTTGCGCAGGGTGACTGGAAAACCCGTCTGGGTGTAATTCTGGCGATCGGCGCGCGTCCGTGCAGTGGGGCCATTATGATCCTGATGTTTTCGAATGCGCTGGGCATCGTCACCTGGGGAATGGCCGCGGTAATGACCATGTCGCTGGGAACCGCGCTATCGATTATGGGGCTATCGCTGGCCGTGCGTTACGCCCGGGAGCGCACGGTCGCCTGGTTTGGCGGCGGCGCCTCGCTGAAGTGGCTGGTTCCGGCGGTCAAGATTGCTGGCGGGATTGTTCTGATCCTGTTTGCGACCATCCTGTTCCTGACGGTGATCCCCATCAGCGCCAATGGCGATTACATCGCCGCAGGATGCTAATAAAAGAAAACCCGCCAGCGGCGGGTTTTTTGATTACTCGTTGATGCGTGGATGTTGGTCCACCAGTCGGGAGCGTTTCTTCTGCAGTTCTTCAATCTCTGCGTCAATATCTTCAATCTTCTGCTCGACGTTATCGTAGTGCTCGCGCAGGATCTCTTTCGCTTCCTGAATATCCGATGCCGCAGGCGTCGCCCCTTTTAGAGGACGGTTCGCCGTCTCCTTCATGGTAATACCCGTAACCAAACCAATCACCGCGATAACCATCAGGTAATAAGCGGGCATCATCAGGTTTTGCGTACTTTCCACCAGAGAGGCGGCAAGCGTCGGCGTCAGACCGGCAATCAGAACCGAGATGTTAAAGGCCGCCGCCAGCGCACTGTAGCGAATATGCGTCGGGAACATGGCCGGTAGTGTAGAGGCCATCACCCCGATGAAGCAGTTGAGGATCACCGCCAGCATCAGCAAGCCGGCAAAAATCAGGCCCAGCACATTGCTGTTAATCAGAATGAATGCCGGAATAGCAAGGGCAAACAGCGCAACGCTACCCAGAATAATGAACGGTCGACGGCCAAAGCGGTCACTCAACAGCCCCATAATCGGTTGCACAAACAGCATACCCACCATGATGGCGATAATGATCAGCACACCGTGGTCTTCCGAGTAGTGGAGGTTATGCGACAGATAGCTCGGCATGTAGGTCAGCAGCATGTAGTAAGTCACGTTCGTGGAGATCACCAGGCCGATACAGACCAGCAGGCTGCGCCAGTGTTTGGTCGCGATCTCTTTAAAGGAGACTTTCGGGCCATCCTGCAGACCTTCGCGGTCACCCTGCTCAAGCTTATCAACGTGCTGCTGGAACGCAGGCGTCTCTTCAAGCGCATGACGCAGGTACAGGCCAATGATCCCCAGCGGCAGCGCGAGGAAGAACGGAATACGCCAGCCCCATTCAAGGAAGTTCGCCTCACCAACCACGGTTGAAATCAGCACCACCACGCCCGCACCCATGACGAACCCGGCAATGGAACCAAAGTCCAGCCAGCTTCCCATGAAGCCACGTTTACGGTCCGGGGAGTACTCTGCAACGAAGATCGAGGCACCGGTGTATTCTCCCCCTACGGAGAATCCCTGAGCCATCTTACAGAGCAGCAGCAATATTGGTGCCCAGATGCCAATCGAAGCATAAGACGGGATCAGGCCGATACAGAATGTACTGATCGACATAATGACAATGGTGATGGCCAGGATCTTCTGACGACCATATTTATCACCAAGCATACCGAAGAACAGACCACCCAGCGGGCGAATGAGGAAGGGAACCGAGAACGTACCCAGCGCGGCAATCATCTGCAGGCTGGGGTCGGCGCCGGGGAAGAACACTTTACCTAACGCATAGGCCACGAAGCCGTAGACACCAAAATCGAACCATTCCATCGCATTACCAAGCGAGGCGGCTGTGATCGCTTTACGCAGTTTTGCATCATCGATGATGGTGACGTCGCGAAGCGTGATGGGTTTAATCTTTTTCCTTCTAAGCATAGCTTTCCTCGTAGACTCAGCCCTGTCCATTTCTCCGGCCATCTGGTGAACCGTGAAACGGGGATCCGCTCCATGCGAATCGCCTTATTCAAGCGTAGCAGGTTTACTTACATTGACGTTTTACGTCGATACAACCGAACCTGTTGACGCCTGTCTGGGCAGTTAATGACCTTTTTACCCTACCAGCGTTTATATTTGTGATCAACTTCACATATATTTTTCCGTATCGTCAACTGAGTTCAATATTTGTCAATTGCCGCCCATCAGCTCTTTCTTATCCACCAAAAAAGAACATGCTCACGCACGTTATTATCGCCTGCACAACAATTCTCAAAACCATACTGCGTCACATCAGATTTACATAAATTTTAAATATTAAAACGCGGTTCGAATATTTACGCTGAATATGTGATAGAGATAACTAAAACACTGTTTTATTTTCATTGAATCATCATTCCAATGATCGCATGATAAATCCGAACGCAACGTCCAGCGGGCTTTTGAGCGGCATGAATCAAGAGCGCGCGATTAATTTCCCTGAAAGGATAACGAAGCGCCAGGCTAAGCATCCTTTCAATTAATTGAATTTGTTGATTTTATTTTCGATAGCATTCCGTCCGCCACGCGGGACACGATGTGAGGGTTGTACATGAAGATTAAAGCCACAATAGAACGCATCCCCGGCGGGATGATGCTGGTTCCTCTGGTGCTTGGCGCCATTCTGAATACCCTGGCACCTGATACCGGTGCTTATTTTGGTGGTTTCACAAAAGGAATGATTACGGGAACCGTGCCCATTCTGGCCGTCTGGTTCTTTTGTATTGGAGCATCTATTAACCTGCGGGCAACGGGCACCGTATTACGTAAATCCGGAACGCTGGTTATAACGAAAATTGCGGTTGCCTGGGTTGTGGCAATGGTCTGTGCACTGTTCATTCCGGAGAATGGCATTCAGACCGGATTCTTCGCCGGATTATCCGTTCTGGCCATTGTCTCCGCGATGGATATGACTAACGGTGGGCTCTATGCCAGCCTGATGAACCAGTACGGCACAAAAGAGGAGTCTGGCGCCTTTGTGCTGATGTCTCTGGAGTCCGGTCCGCTGATGACGATGTTGATTCTGGGCTCGGCGGGGCTGGCCTCGTTTGAACCACACCACTTTGTCGGCGCGATCCTGCCTTTCCTGATCGGTTTTGCGCTGGGGAATCTGGACCACGATCTGCGCGATTTCTTCAGCAAAGCCACGCCGGTGCTGATCCCGTTCTTCGGCTTCGCGCTGGGGAATACCATTAACCTGAAGGTGATCCTCGATACCGGTCTGCTGGGTATTGTCCTGGGCGTGGCTGTTATCATTATCACCGGCATTCCGCTGATCATTGCCGATCGCGTAATTGGCGGAGGAAACGGAACGGCAGGTGTAGCCGCCTCTTCAGCCGCCGGGGCCGCCGTGGCGAATCCGGTGATCATTGCCCAGATTAACCCGGCTTTCGAACCGGTTGCGGCCTCGGCAACGGCGCTGGTTGCCGCCAGCGTGATCGTCACCGCCATTCTGGTGCCCATCATCACGGCCCTGTATGCGAAGCGCTTCGGCAATCTCCCCGAGCCGGATACAGAACCAAAAGCGGTAGAGCTTCATCATTAACGCACCGCATAAGACCGGCCCCTCTCCCCACCGGGTGAGGGGTTCAACCAAAAATTTCTTCCACCATCCCATCCACCAGCCGCTTTGCCGAACAGAGTCTCGGCATACCCAGCGCGACCGTTTGCCAGTTTTGAGTTACTGACCAGCTCACCGGGTGGCTGTCCGCCTGACACCAGTCCCCCAGCCAGCCCAGCATATCTTTATGATCGATGCTCCCCGGCGTAGAGGGGGTTGTGAGCCACTGGTGATAAAAATGGCGGGTAGTGGGAGAAGCATTGATCCCCTGCGCCAGATAATTTGCCGCCATGCTGCGCAGGTTATCCTTGAGCATTGCCGCCACGTCCGCATTCGCCAGACGACAGGCATCGCCAAATGCTCCCCAGCGCAGCTCTTCCAGCACAATGTAGCAACGCCCGGCCAGCGACCAGCCATCATAGTGTCCGGCCCGCCAGCGGGTAAAAATCTGCTCGCTATGATCGCCCGCCTGCACCGTTAACCCACGCTGGGACAACGCCTTTTCTTTATAGGCTGCGCGTTGAAGAAAATGGGAAGAGAGTTCAGCGTACTGCTGAACCAGGCCCGGCGATGGCTGCGTACGCAGAGAGGTTTGCTGGCGCAGGGCAACCAGTTTATCGGCCATACGCGTCAGCGCGAGATGCCCCGGATCCAGCATGCCGGCCAGCTTTTCCGCCAGCCCCAGGCGCAGAGCCGCATTTTCGTTGAGCATTCCCGCCATTGCCCACGGTCGCAGCCGGGTGTGCGTCATGATCTCCTGCGTCAAACGCTCACGAAACTGCAGCTGTTGCGGCCCCAGATGGGTATGACGCGGCGCGTCTACCCCCTGGACCAGATCGACCATAAATTTAGGATGGATACACTCCAGCGTCCGCCCGGGACCGTCCAGTAGCTGTGTTGTCATGGTTGCTCTGCCGCGAAAAGAGTTTGAATATCATCGCGTAACAGTCGGGTATCTTCCTGAATCCACGTCGCAGTCGTGATACTTTGTTTCAACAGCTGGCTGAGCGATCGGGTCGAATGCTCATTTTGCTGACGGACTGCGAGGCTATCACGCAAGCTTTCCTGTAACCCGGCAAGGCATAACGAAAATTCTGCAAAGAACGTTGCCATACCCGCCGTAACAGAGACATCGACCTGCGCGGTTAAAGCTTTACGGATTTGTTCACAAAACTGATCAATATGCTGCATAAACTTGTCATGCAGCTGCGCAATATCAATAACGTATCGCGTGCGCGTCGCCACATAATCTTCCCAGCCCCAGCCAGGATTGTTCAGCCAGCGCGACACCGTTTCCCGTACACTTCCCGCAGCCGATGGCTGGCCTGCCGGACGGGTATCCTCCGCGATGGCATCAGTAAACAGCGCCCGCGTATTGAAGTTCAGCTGATTTGCCTGAAATGCCGGGAAACTGATCCGCGCCCGGAAACCGGCATGGCTGAGCTGCTCTTTAATACGCAGCTCAATGGGCCGCATCGCCTCATTCAGCGAACGCGCCAGCGTAGACTCCAGTTGATCGAAGCGAAGCGCCAGCTCCCGGCTGATTTTCGTCTGTGCGTCCAGCATTACCTGCTCGCAGGCGGAGCGGATGCTGTTCAGCACCGTTTGCGCCTGCCTCTCATCATCCAGCACCAGCTGCGTCAGCGCCTCCTGCGCATCCTGCCGATGATTCAGCGGATCAATACCTGCCAAATCAAGTAGCGTGTGGCTGTTGAAGATATGGCCAATCGCCTGCTGAAGGGCTCCTTTCTGCAACGCCATAAAATCGTCAGTGGCGTGGAGGGCCTGCTCCACTTCGTGTTTGACTTCTTCGCTGGCCACGCGCTGCCGCGTTTGCAGCAGAGCCATATCCTCTTCAAGACGCGTAATATTCAGCTCCAGCGATTCAAAGGCCACCGTCAGGGCCTGATAGCGAAAATCGAGATACTCTCTGGCATTTTGGGCATAGTTGAGTAGCTTATGCGACGCCGAACGCAGCGCAAATAACGACGCATTGGCATAGGCGGCGTAAATCAGTTTGCGGATAGGTTGTTCAAATAACGAATCTTCCCACAGCAAATCAGCCGCATGGCGAATATGTTCGATATCGTCCAGGTCCGCCGTACGCCAGCGACGCCCCAGCGCGGCCTCGGCAAAGTCCTGTACCCAGCGCTGTTCCTGGTGATCCGGTAGCTGCCCATGGTTCGCCATCTCATAGCGGGCGCGGTTTGCCAGATAGGCCCACATCGACGAAACAGGGTAAATTTGTCCCGGAGAGATGTTCCCTTTCATTAAGGTCCCGGAGATCATCGCCCTGACCTGCTCTTCATCGTCGCTGTTGCGATCCTTCTGGTCGAATTTATTCACCAGCGCATACAAAGGCACCGATTTTCCCGCTACCGAAATGGCCTGACGAACCTCTTCATCAGAAATCGATTTGAGCTGGGTATAGTCCATCACCGCCAGCACCGCGGAGGCGCGGGACAACTGTTCGGTGAGCATTTTTTGCAGATGGGGCTGCCCGGCTTCATTTGGCCCAGGCGTGTCCAGCAGCGTCAGCTGCCCCAGGTGCGCATCCAGACCCGCAAGATGTACAAACTCCACCTCAATCACCGGTATATGCTCTATCGCCGCGTACTCTGAGAACGGGAAGGCCACGTCCAGCGCCTGAGAGAGCCTCACCAGGTCGTTCAGGCTTTTCAGACAATGAAATATCGGCTGCGCCCCAAGGTGGTGCTTCTCGAAAGCCTCGCCTCTTTCAATTCTCTCCAGCAGCGTATTCATGTCTTTATCGATTTCCAGACGCTGCGCCAGCTTACCGCGATCGTCATCGCAGAGCTTTTTCTGTAGCAGTTGGATCAAATCATCAATGGGAGAGACATGCGTAAAATGCAGTACCGGCTCTTTCTGGCCCGGCGTATGACGAATAAGGGTCGGAAGCGCCGTCATCGGACGGTTGCGGTTGGGCAACACTTCGGTGCCTACAATCGCATTAATGGTGGTCGATTTCCCCGCCTTCATGGTTCCAACAATAGCCAGCACCATTTCCAGACGGGTTATTTTGCGCAATTCACTATTCAGCATCGCCTGCTGTGCTTCGACACCACGCGCGCTAAAATGCAAAGGTAAAACGTTGTTCTTTTCACCCGTAATGGCCGTCGCGGTACTCTCCAGCATCGCTATCGGCATTGATTTCAAGGTATCAAGGTTTTGCAGGGCGAGTTGTAGCAACCGTTCTGCTTCCTGGCTTAATTCAAAAATTGTCTGTGTGTGCATGATAAAAGCCTTTCCTTAACGCAAATTTATTACTTTTATTAAGCCACCGGGTTTTAATTATGTTTTTCGGCTTATATGATCACGTGTGGAAAACATGTTCACCGAAATATAACTGATTGAAGACAATCAGAAATAAATCGCTATCCTTGCATGGCGTGAAAAGCTTTTCTCCTGACCTGATAGTCAAAAGATAAAAAGCGTAGCCCATTTTTAAGAAACTTCAGGATATATCATCATTATTTACCCACCTAAAAAGAGAGGGAATGGTTCAGCGTCATAACAGATGTACGACGACGAAAACCGGCGATAAATAACAATGTGTCGCTTCACCTTATCCGAAATGGCGGAACGTAGCAATTTGCCGCAATAAAATATTCGATATATTCAGTGTCAATTCTTCCCAACACGTTAATGGCGTTAGCATCGCTTAACCGACTGACAGAAAGTGTCACCCGCAACACGCTTTTCGGTTTTTTTTTATTAAACAATATCACCGACAATCGTGTGGATTTGCGTTATACTTGCCCTCTTTTTCGGCGCTCTGCCGTCATTTTGCTGGCACTTTCCAGCGTGTTAAGCACTTTTTTGAGGATACCCCCGATGCAACTTCCACACTGCCCGAAATGCAATTCTGAATACACCTATGAAGATAATGGCATGTTCATTTGCCCGGAATGCGCCCACGAATGGAACGACGCAGAGCCGTCACAGGATGCTGACGTGCTGATTGTAAAAGATGCTAACGGTAACCTGCTGGCAGATGGCGACAGCGTCACCGTCGTCAAAGACCTGAAGGTTAAAGGCAGCTCTTCCATGCTGAAGATCGGGACCAAAGTGAAGAATATCCGTCTGGTTGAAGGCGATCATAATATCGACTGCAAAATTGACGGTTTTGGTCCAATGAAACTGAAATCTGAGTTTGTGAAAAAGAACTGATTTACCCGCCCGGTGGCGCTTCGCTTACCGGGCACACACCCACTACACTTAATGGGCTTTTCTTACGTGAGGTAAAGATTATGCCGTTAAGTCCCTACATCTCTTTCGCCGGCAACTGTGCAGAGGCAACCGCCTTTTATCAGCAGGCCGTCGGCGCAGAACTCCTCTATAAAATCACCTTCGGCGAAATGCCAAAAAGCGAGAGCAGCGAAGAAGGCTGCCCGTCTGGCATGCAGTTCCCGGACTCCGCTATAGCTCACTCCAACGTTCGCATTGCGGGCAGCGATATCATGATGAGCGATGGCCTGCCGCCGGGCAGTAAGGCGCAGTATGCCGGATTCACGCTGGTTCTCGACACACAGGATGTCAATGAAGGCAAACGCTGGTTCGACAATCTCGCGGATGGCGGAAATATTGAAATGGCCTGGCAGGAGACCTTCTGGGCGCACGGTTTCGGTAAGGTCACCGACAAATACGGCGTGCCGTGGATGATTAACGTCGTTAAGCAGCAACAAAGTTCGTAGGCCGGATAAGCGCAGCGCATCCGGCAACACCCCCGGGTGGCGCTGCGCTGACCGGGTCTGGAAAGATTGTCATCGTTTTCACTTCAACTCTTCAAACTCCCGCAACCTGCACTTAACCCAAATGTCATATTAATGCGCCAGCATGAGGCCACATTTATTGTGAGGCCCAGCATATGCAAACCGTCATCCGCGTCGAGAAACTGAGCAAGACCTTTCATCACAACAAGGCTCTGCACGCCGTTGATCTGACCGTCCAGCAGGGCGACATGGTAGCGCTGCTGGGGCCATCCGGTTCAGGTAAATCCACCCTTCTGCGTCACTTAAGCGGCCTGATTACCGGTGATAGCATCCCGGAAAGCCACGTTGAACTGCTGGGCAACACCGTACAGCGCGCAGGGCGACTGGCGCGGGATATCCGCAAAAGCCGCGCGCAGACAGGCTGCATCTTCCAGCAATTTAATCTGGTAAATCGACTGACGGTGCTGGAGAACGTGCTGATTGGCGCGCTCGGCAGCACCCAATTCTGGCGCACCTGTCTGCGCTGGTTCTCCCCATTACAGAAGCAAGAGGCGTTGCGGGCACTCACCCGCGTAGGCATGGCGCACTTCGCCCATCAGCGCGTCTCCACCCTCTCCGGTGGACAACAGCAGCGCGTGGCCATCGCCCGTGCCCTGATGCAGAAAGCGAAAATCATCCTTGCCGACGAGCCCATCGCCTCGCTGGATCCGGAATCCGCCCGCATCGTGATGGAAACCCTGCATGACATTAACCAGAACGACGGCATCACCGTGGTGGTGACGCTGCATCAGGTGGATTACGCCCTGCGCTACTGCGAGCGCATTGTCGCCCTGCGTCAGGGACATGTGTTCTTTGATGGCGCAAGCCACCAGTTTGATAACGAACGTTTTGACCATCTCTACCGCAGCATTAACCGTGTCGAAGAGAACGCGAAGGCTGCATAACGTCCCCACTACGAGGAATGGAAATGAGCTATAAAACGGTTGCCGCGCTGGCTTTCACCAGCATGTTCAGCATCAGCACCCTGTTAAGCCCTGCGTACGCCGAGGAGCAGGAAAAAGCGCTGAACTTTGGCATTATTTCGACGGAATCACAGCAGAACCTGAAGCCTCAGTGGGAACCCTTCCTGAAAGATATGGAAACCAAACTGGGGATCAAAGTAAACGCCTTCTTCGCCCCGGACTACGCGGGCATCATCCAGGGGATGCGCTTTAACAAAGTGGACATCGCCTGGTATGGCAACCTCTCCGCCATGGAAGCGGTGGATCGTGCAAACGGCCAGGTCTTTGCCCAGACCGTTGCTGCCGATGGCTCTCCGGGTTACTGGAGCGTGCTGATCGTCAACAAAGACAGCCCGATCAATAACCTCAACGATATGCTCGCCAAACGCAAAGAACTGACCTTCGGCAACGGCGATCCGAACTCCACTTCAGGCTTCCTGGTGCCGGGCTATTACGTCTTCGCCAAAAATAATGCCTCTGCCACCGATTTCAAACGCACCGTCAATGCCAGCCATGAAACCAACGCCCTGGCCGTGGCCAACAAGCAGGTGGACGTCGCCACCAACAACACCGAAAACCTCGACAAGCTGAAGACCTCCGCACCGGACAAGCTGAAAGAGCTGAAGGTGATCTGGAAATCCCCTCTTATCCCGGGAGACCCGATTGTCTGGCGCAAAAACCTCTCTGAAAGCACCAAGGACAAGGTGTACGACTTCTTTATGACTTACGGCAAAACGCCGGAAGAGAAAGCCGTGCTGACGCGTCTGGGCTGGGCACCGTTCCGCCCGTCGAGCGACCTGCAGCTGGTCCCGATTCGCCAGCTGGCGCTGTTTAAAGAGATGCAGGGCGTGAAGGACAACAAGGGGCTTAAGGACGAGGAGAAGACCAGCAAAGTGGCAGCCATACAGGCCCAGCTGGAAGACCTGGACCGCCTGACCGCCGCGCTTGGTGCAATGACCAGTGTGAATAAAGCGGTGCAGTAACGCTTTTCTCCCTCTCCCTGTGGGAGAGGGCCGGGGTGAGGGCATCAGCGCGCACATATCCCCCTCACCCTAACCCTCTCCCTCAGGGAGAGGGAACTAAACACAAAGGAGTCAACATGCAAACCATCACCCTCCCACCGCCGAAACGCAGTTGGTTCTCGCTATTTAGCTGGGCCATCCTGCTGGCGGTGCTGGTTATCTCCTGGAAGGGCGCGGAGATGGATCCGCTGCTGCTGTTTAAAGACGCCGGTAACATGGCCACCTTCGCTGCCGACTTCTTCCCGCCCGATTTTAGCCAGTGGCAGGACTATCTCGGCGAAATGGCTGTCACCCTGCAAATCGCCGTCTGGGGTACCGCCCTGGCCGTTATTCTCTCCATTCCGTTTGGCCTGATGAGCGCGGAAAACATCGTTCCGTGGTGGATTTATCAGCCGATGCGCCGCCTGATGGACGCCTGCCGCGCCATTAACGAAATGGTGTTCGCGATGCTGTTCGTGGTTGCCGTGGGTCTGGGGCCGTTCGCGGGGGTGATGGCGCTGTTCATCCACACCACCGGCGTGCTCTCCAAGCTGCTTTCCGAAGCCGTGGAAGCCATTGAACCCGGCCCGGTCGAAGGTATTCGCGCCACCGGCGCCAACAAAATTGAAGAGATCCTTTACGGCGTGCTGCCCCAGGTCATGCCGCTGCTGATCTCCTATTCGCTCTACCGCTTCGAATCTAACGTCCGTTCCGCCACCGTCGTCGGCATGGTCGGCGCAGGCGGCATTGGCGTCACCCTGTGGGAGGCGATCCGCGGTTTCCAGTTCCAGCAAACCTGCGCCCTGATGGTACTCATCATCATCACCGTCAGCCTGCTGGATTTCCTCTCTCAACGTTTGCGTAAGCACTTCATCTGAGAAGCGAGGCTTTGATTGGTATGCACTTATCCAGACATCCGACCAGTTACCCTACCCGCTGGCAAGAGATTGCAGCAAAGCTCGAAGTGGAGCTGCGCACCCATTATCGCTGCGGAGACTACCTGCCAGCCGAACAGCAGCTTGCCGACCGCTATGAAGTGAATCGCCACACCCTGCGCCGCGCCATCGATCAACTGGTTGAGCGCGGATGGGTACAGCGCCGTCAGGGCGTCGGCGTGCTGGTGCTGATGCGCCCGTTCGACTACCCGCTCAATGCCCAGGCGCGCTTTAGTCAGAACCTGCTCGACCAGGGAAGCCATCCCACCAGCGAAAAACTGCTCTCCGTGCTGCGTCCGGCCTCCAGCCATGTAGCCGATGCACTGGGCATTCAGGAGGGCGACAACGTTGTACATCTGCGCACCCTGCGCCGGGTCAATGGCGTGGCAGTCTGCCAGATAGATCACTACTTCAGCGACCTGAGCCTCTGGCCGGTGCTGCAACACTTCTCCAGCGGTTCACTGCATGACTTTTTGCAGGACGCCACGGGTCTTGTGCTCAAACGTACCCAGACGCGTATCAGCGCCCGCCGCGCGCAGGCGAAAGAGAGCAAGGTGCTGGAGATCCCCAACATGGCTCCGCTGCTCTGCGTGCGCACCCTCAACCACCGTGACGGCGAGATCAACGCAACGGAGTACTCCGTCAGCCTGACCCGCGCCGACATGATTGAATTCACCATGGAGCACTGAATGCATTTCGACACCTCCACCCGTCAGCGCTGGATGCGCGCCCTGGCCCATAGCCAGCCTGCTGCACTGGCGAGCCGCATGAACGCGCTTAACCTGACGCCAGACTATGAAACGCTCCGCGCGCCGGAAATCGGCCTGGTACAGATCCAGGCAAGAATGGGCGGCACCGGGGAGCGCTTTCTCGCCGGTGATGCCGCCCTCACCCGCGCGGTCATTCGTCTGAGCAGCGGCACGCTGGGTTACAGCTACGTGCTCGGTCGCGATAAACCGCACGCCGAGCGCTGCGCGGTGATCGACGCCCTGCTGCAGGAACAACCCCATTTCCAGACCCTGATGGAAACCCTGATTGCCCCGCTGGAAGCCGACCTCGCCGCGCGCACTGCCGCACGTCAGGCGCAAGTCAATACCAGCCGGGTCGACTTCTTTACGCTTGTTCGCGGAGATAACGCATGACGCTTCAACCCGCTTTTACCCTGGCTGTCCAGGATGCCCAACACAGTTTTCGTCGCCTGCTGAAAGCCATGAGCGAGCCTGGCGTGATTGTCTCCCTGCATCAGCTCTCCCAGGGCTGGCTGCCGCTGAACCTGGCGACCACCAGCGTACTGCTGACTCTCGCCGACAACGATACCCCGGTGTGGCTTTCGGGGACGTTATCCAATGACATCGCCAGCCAGAATCTGCGTTTTCACACTAACGCCCCGCTGGTTGAGCAGCCCCGTCAGGCGGTGTTTGCCGTTGCCGATGAGCAAATCAGCCATGAGCAGCTCAATGCCCTGAGTGAAGGCAGCGCGGTAGCACCGGAGACCAGCGCCACGCTGATCCTGCAGGTCGCCAGCCTGAGCGGTGGTCGCATGCTGCGCCTGACCGGGGCGGGGATTGCCGACGAACGCATGGTCGCGCCACAGCTGCCGGAGTGCATTATTCATGAGCTGACCGAACGCCCGCATCCGTTCCCGCTGGGCATTGACCTGATCCTGACCTGCGGCGAGCGCCTGCTGGCGATCCCGCGAACCACCCACGTGGAGGTGTGCTGATGTACGTTGCCGTCAAAGGGGGCGAGAAGGCCATTGCCGCCGCCCATGCGCTGCAGGCGCACAGACGACGGGGTGATGAACAGCTTCCCGAGCTGAGCGTCGCCCAGATTGAGCAGCAGTTGAACCTGGCGGTGGATCGGGTGATGACCGAAGGCGGCGTCGCCGACCGCGAGCTGGCGGCGCTGGCGCTGAAGCAGGCCAGCGGCGACAACGTCGAGGCCATCTTTCTGCTGCGCGCCTGGCGCACCACCGTTCCCCGCCTGGCGGTGAGCGAGCCGGTCAATACGGCAGAAATGCGCCTGGAGCGGCGAATTTCCGCCGTTTATAAAGATATTCCCGGCGGCCAGCTCCTTGGCCCTACGTACGACTACACCCACCGCCTGCTGGATTTCACCCTGCTGGCGAACGGCGAAACGCCGACGCTCGGCACCACGGAGACCGGGCAGGAAGCATCTCCGCACGTCTTTAGCCTGCTGGCGAAGCAGGGTCTGGCAAAGGCCGAAGAAGAGACCGGAGCGCAACCCGACGACATCACCCGCACGCCTCCCGTTTACCCCTGTTCACGCTCGTCTCGCCTGCAGCAGCTGATGCGCGGGGACGAAGGCTATCTGCTGGCGCTGGCCTATTCAACGCAACGCGGCTACGGGCGTAACCACCCGTTTGCGGCGGAGATCCGCAGCGGCTATCTCGACGTCGAAATCATCCCCGAAGAGCTAGGTTTTGCTGTGAACATCGGTGAACTGCTAATGACCGAGTGTGAAATGGTGAATGGTTTTGTCGCACCTGACGACGACACCCCACACTTTACCCGCGGTTACGGGCTGGTCTTTGGCATGAGCGAGCGTAAAGCCATGGCAATGGCGCTGGTTGACCGCGCCCTGCAGGCCCCGGACTACGGCGAACAGATTTCCGGCCCGGCACAGGACGAAGAGTTTGTGCTGGCCCACGCGGATAACGTCGAGGCGGCGGGCTTTGTTTCGCACCTCAAGCTGCCGCATTACGTTGACTTCCAGGCCGAACTGGAACTGCTGAAACGTCTGCAACGGGAGCGTGAAAATGGCTAACCTAAGCGGCTACAACTTTGCTTATCTGGACGAGCAAACCAAACGCATGATCCGCCGCGCCATCCTGAAAGCGGTCGCTATCCCCGGCTATCAGGTGCCGTTTGGTGGTCGTGAAATGCCGATGCCTTACGGCTGGGGCACCGGGGGCATTCAGCTTACCGCCAGCGTCATCGGTGAGTCAGACGTGCTGAAGGTCATCGACCAGGGAGCCGACGACACCACCAACGCCGTGTCGATTCGCAATTTCTTTAAGCGCGTGACGGGCGTCAACACCACCGAAAAAACCGAAGATGCGACGCTTATCCAGACCCGCCACCGCATTCCCGAAACGCCGCTCACTGAAGATCAGATTTTGATTTTCCAGGTGCCGATCCCGGAGCCGCTGCGCTTTATCGAGCCGCGCGAAACCGAAACCCGCACCATGCACGCCCTGGAAGAGTACGGGGTGATGCAGGTGAAGCTGTATGAAGATATCGCCCGCTTCGGCCATATCGCCACCACCTACGCCTACCCGGTGAAGGTCAACGGGCGCTACGTGATGGATCCGTCGCCGATCCCGAAATTCGACAACCCGAAAATGGACATGATGCCTGCCCTGCAACTGTTCGGTGCCGGGCGCGAAAAGCGTATCTACGCCGTCCCGCCCTACACCCGCGTGGAGAGTCTCGATTTCGATGACCACCCGTTCACGGTGCAGGAATGGGACGAGCCGTGCGCCATCTGCGGCTCGAAGCACAGCTATCTGGATGAAGTGGTGCTGGATGATACGGGCAAACGGATGTTTGTCTGCTCCGACACCGATTACTGCCGCCAACAGAGCGAGGCGAACAGCCAATGAAACCGCTGCTTTCAGTGAACAACCTGACCCACCTTTACGCGCCGGGCAAAGGCTTCAGCGACGTCTCGTTCGAGCTGTGGCCGGGCGAGGTGCTGGGGATTGTCGGTGAATCCGGCTCGGGTAAAACCACCCTGCTGAAGTCCATCTCCGCGCGCCTGGCCCCGCAGAACGGCGAGATTTTGTATGAGGGCGCCTCCCTCTATGGCATGAGCGAGGCTGAACGCCGCCGCCTGCTGCGCACCGAATGGGGCGTGGTACATCAGCATCCGCTGGACGGGCTGCGTCGTCAGGTCTCGGCGGGAGGCAATATCGGCGAACGGCTGATGGCAACCGGCGCGCGGCACTACGGCAACATCCGGGAAACCGCACAGCGCTGGCTGACCGATGTGGAGATCCCCGCCTCGCGCATCGACGATTTGCCCACCACCTTCTCCGGCGGCATGCAGCAGCGCCTGCAGATCGCCCGTAACCTGGTCACCCACCCGAAGCTGGTGTTTATGGATGAACCCACCGGTGGGCTGGACGTCTCCGTGCAGGCGCGCCTGCTCGACCTGTTGCGCGGTCTGGTGGTAGAGCTGAACCTGGCGGTGGTGATTGTCACTCATGATTTAGGCGTCGCCCGCCTGCTGGCGGACCGTCTGCTGGTGATGAAGCAGGGCCAGGTGGTGGAAAGTGGGCTAACCGACCGTGTGCTCGACGATCCCCATCATCCGTACACCCAACTGCTGGTGTCATCTGTATTGCAGAATTGAGGGCGCCCCCCGGCAAAACGAACGCCGTACCTTGTAGGCCGGGTAAGCGAAGCGCCACCCGGCAAGAAAACGCCACGAGGCCAAAATGATCCACGTTGAAAATGTCAGTAAGACCTTTGTGCTCCACCAGCAAAACGGCGTGCGTCTGCCGGTGCTGCAGAATGCCTCTCTGAAGGTGAACAGCGGCGAATGCGTGGTGCTACACGGCCACTCCGGCAGCGGAAAATCCACCCTGCTGCGCTCCCTGTACGCCAACTATCTGCCGGACGAGGGGCACATTCATATTCGCCATGCCGATGAATGGGTCGACCTGGTTCAGGCCCCCGCGCGTAAGGTGCTGGAAGTCCGCCGCTCGACGATCGGCTGGGTGAGCCAGTTTCTGCGGGTGATCCCGCGGATCTCCGCTCTGGATGTGGTCATGCAGCCGCTGCTGGATCTCGGCGTGCCGCGCGAAACCTGCGCCGCCAAAGCCGCCAGCCTGCTGACGCGCCTCAACGTCCCGGAACGCCTCTGGCATCTTGCCCCGTCGACCTTTTCCGGCGGCGAACAGCAGCGCGTGAATATCGCTCGCGGATTTATCGTCGACTACCCGATTTTACTTCTTGATGAACCCACCGCTTCGCTCGACAGCAAAAACAGCGCGGCAGTGGTGGAACTGATCGAACAGGCCAAAGCGCGCGGCGCGGCGATCGTCGGGATCTTCCACGACGAGAGCGTTCGCAACCGCGTGGCGGACAGGCTGCACCCGATGGGGACAAGCGTATGATTATCAATAACGTCAGGCTGGTGCTGGAAAATGAGGTCATCGACGGCTCGATTGAGATCCGCGACGGCGCGATCCGCGCGTATGCCGAAACCCGAAGCCATTTGCCCGAAGCGATGGACGGCGAAGGCGGCTGGCTGCTGCCAGGGCTGATTGAGCTGCACACCGATAATCTGGATAAATTCTTCACCCCACGGCCGAAGGTGGACTGGCCCGCCCATTCGGCGATGAGCAGCCACGACGCGCTGATGGTTGCCAGCGGCATCACCACCGTGCTGGATGCGGTGGCGATTGGTGACGTACGCGACGGCGGCGATCGGCTGGAGAATCTGGAAAAGATGATCAACGCCGTGGAAGAGACGCAAAAGCGCGGTCTTAACCGCGCCGAACATCGCCTGCACCTGCGCTGCGAGTTGCCGCATCACACCACCCTGCCGCTGTTTGAAAAGCTGGTAGACCGCGAGCCAGTGTCGCTGGTCTCGTTGATGGACCACTCGCCGGGGCAGCGCCAGTTCGCCAGCCTCGAAAAATACCGCGAGTATTACCAGGGCAAATATTCTCTTAACGATGTGGAGATGGCGCGCTACGAGGAAGAGCAGCTGGCGCTGGCGGCACAGTGGTCACAGCCGAACCGTGTTTCGATTGCCGCAATGTGCCGGGACCGTAACATCGCGCTGGCCAGCCATGATGATGCCACGCACGATCATGTCCGCGAATCCCACCAGCTTGGCAGCGTGATCGCTGAATTTCCTACCACGTTTGAGGCGGCAGAAGCCTCCCGCGCACACGGCATGAACGTGCTGATGGGGGCACCGAACATCGTGCGCGGCGGCTCGCATTCCGGCAACGTGGCGGCAAGCAAGCTCGCCTCGCTCGGTCTGCTGGATATCCTCTCTTCCGACTACTACCCCGCCAGCCTGCTGGACGCCGCCTTCCGCGTCGCGGATGACGACAGCAACCGCTTCACGCTGCCGGAGGCAATTCGCCTGGTAACGAAGAACCCGGCATCGGCGCTTAATCTTCACGACCGGGGCGAGATAGCCGAAGGAAAACGGGCGGATCTGGTGCTGGCCCACCGTAAGGGCGAGCACATCCATATCGACCACGTCTGGCGTCAGGGAAAACGGGTGTTCTGATGGGAAGAGTCATCTGGTTAATGGGGCCCTCCGGCTCCGGGAAGGACAGCCTGCTGTCCGCCTTACGGCAACGGGAACACCCGCAGCTGCTGGTCGCACATCGCTATATTACCCGGGCGGCGAATGCCGGTAGTGAAAACCATATCGCCCTGAGCGAACAGGAATTTTTCACTCGCGCCGGGCAGAATCTGCTGGCGCTCAGCTGGCACGCCAACGGCTACTACTACGGGATCGGCATTGAGATCGACCTGTGGCTACACGCGGGTTTTGACGTGCTGGTCAACGGCTCCCGTGCGCATCTGCCCCAGGCACGCGCCAGGTATGCCTCGGCGCTGCTGCCGGTCTGTCTGCAGGTTTCGCCGGATGTCCTGCGCAGCCGCCTGCAAAGCCGCGGACGCGAAAGCGAAAAAGAGATCGCGCAGCGACTCGAACGCGCAGAGCGCTATACCCCGGCGGATTGCCACATCCTCAACAACGACGGAAGTTTGCTACAGTCAGTCGATAACGTTTTATCACTTATCCGTCAGAAGGAGAAACAGCATGCCTGACTGCACGCTTCGCCCCGCCACCGCCGATGATGCGCAAATCGTTTACGCACTGATCTGCGAGTTAAAACAGGCCGAATTTGATCATCAGGCGTTCCACACCGGGTATCTGGCCAATCTGCAGGACCACAATATGCGTTATCAGCTGGCAGAGCTGAATGGACAGGTAGTGGGTATGATTGGCCTGCATATGCAGTTTCACCTGCACCACGCCAGATGGATCGGCGAAATCCAGGAGCTGGTGGTGATGCCCGAGGCGCGTGGTCTTAAAGTGGGGAGCCAACTGCTGGCATGGGCAGAGGACACCGCGCGGCAGGCGGGCGCGGAACTGACGGAGCTCTCCACCAGCGTCCGGCG
The DNA here is from genome assembly GCF_057320385.1 of Enterobacter cloacae complex sp. 394F7. Taxonomy (NCBI): domain Bacteria; kingdom Pseudomonadati; phylum Pseudomonadota; class Gammaproteobacteria; order Enterobacterales; family Enterobacteriaceae; genus Enterobacter; species Enterobacter cloacae complex sp. 394F7. The sequence continues at coordinate 19,377 of NZ_JBXWCS010000021.1, forward strand.
GCTGGACGCCCACCGTTTTTATGTTCGTGAAGGGTATACGCAGAGCCATTTTCGTTTCACCAAACCGTTGTAGAGGTGCACGATGAGTCTGACCATCACGTTAACGGGCACCGGCAGTGCCCAGCTGGTCCCGGTGTATGGCTGCGATTGCGCGGCATGCCGCCGGGCACGTCTGCAGGAAAACTATCGTCGTCGGCCCTGTAGCGCGGCCGTCAAATTCAATGATGCGGTGACGCTACTGGACGCGGGTATTCCGCACCTGATGGACGACTGGCCAGCCGGCAGCTTTCAGCAGTTTTTGCTGACCCACTACCATATGGATCACGTTCAGGGGCTGTTTCCCCTGCGCTGGGGCGTTGGCGCGACGATCCCCGTTTACGGCCCGCCGGATGAAGCCGGATGTGACGATCTCTTCAAACACCCGGGCATTCTGGATTTCAGCCATACGCTGGAGCCGTTTGTGATGTTTGAGCTGCAGGGCTTGCGGGTGACGCCGCTGCCGCTCAACCACTCGAAGCTTACCTTTGGTTATCTGCTGGAGTCCGCCCACAGCCGCGTGGCGTGGCTCTCTGATACTGCCGGATTGCCGGAGAAAACGGTGAAATTTCTGCTCAACAACCAGCCACAGGCGATGATCATCGACTGTAGCCATGAACCGCGCCCGCAGACGCCGCGCAACCATTGCGATTTAAACACCGTGGTGGCACTGAACGAGGTGATTGGCTGCCCGCAGGTGATCCTGACCCATATCAGCCATCAGTTTGACGAGTGGATGATGGATAACCCGCTGCCGGACGGCATCGAAGCGGGATATGACGGCATGGTGTTGGTACTGGATTAGGTTTTCTCCCTCTCCCATGGGAGAGGGTTGAGGTGAGGGCAACAGGCCGCACTTAACCGCGATCGTAATCGTCTTCTAACCGCCGCTCATCCTCTTCCAGGCGTCGTCTGTCGTCATCAAGCTGGCGCTGGCGCTCGTCTAAACGGCGGCGTCTGTCTTCAAGCTGCCGACGGCGGTCGTCATACTGACGGCTATCAATGCGACGGTCATCGTCATAACGATCGTCATCATCGTTGCTACGGCTGCTGCCGGGGTTATAGGCATCGTTGATCGCCTGCTGAATGTTGCCAATGGCATCATCAATCACATCGGCATGCGCCAGTTGGCTGGAGAGTGACAGCAGACCAAATAACAGAGCGGTAGAGTAACGTTTCATAAGGCCAGACTCGCAGGTGAACTGGCCTTACGGTAATTAACCGCAAACGGGAGAGGTAGCGGAGGAATCTCAAATTATGATCACCTTCCGCAGCGCCTGCGCCAGCTGTACGCGGGTAAACGGTTTGCGCAGTAGCGCTACATCCGGCAGTTGTGGATTGTGCGTCGGACGTAAATCCTGACCGCTGATCAACAACACCGGCAGTTGCGGGTAGTGGCTGCGCACGTGGTTAATCACCTCCGCCCCGCTCAGGCTGCCCGGGAGCATCAGATCACTGATAAACATGCCGATATCCGGCGAGGCCGCCAGCATGTTCAGTGCCTGCTCACCGCTTTCCGCTTCAAGGGTCAGGTAGCCAAGCTGATGCAGTTGCTCGCACAGGGTCTGACGAACATCGGCCTCATCTTCCAGGACTAGCACCAGCCGTTCGTTTTCAGCGGATGCGGTGGCAGAGTGCGTTTCATCTTCAGGGACGACGGGCAGCGTTGAGCGCGGCAGATGGAGCCGCACGGTGGTGCCTTGTCCCGGCGCGCTTTCAATTTCGACGCGGCCGCCGGACTGACGCACAAAACCGTACACCATCGACAGCCCTAAACCACTGCCACTGCCGGTCTGCTTGGTGGTGAAGAACGGCTCGAACACCCGGGATTTGACCTCCTGCGTCATACCGCTGCCTCGGTCGATCACCTCCAGCGCCACCATATCCTGCCTGCGTCCGTCGCTGCGAGTGACGCGCTGATTCCACGTGCGGATCTTAATCACGCCCGTCTGCCCCTCCATCGCGTCGCGGGCGTTCATCACCAGGTTGATAATGGCGTTTTCGAGCTGGCCAACGTCAATCCACGCCGGCCAGGCCGGGGATTGAGCCTCTATCTCCAGGCTCAGGGTGGCGGGCAAGGAGTGGCGCATCAGCTCTCTGAGATTCTCCAGCAGCGGTTTCATCTCTACCGCATGCGGAGTCAGGGATTGCTTGCGGGAAAAAGCCAGCAGACGCTGGGTCAGCAACGCACCGCGCTCGGCGGCATTGAGCGCGCGGGCGATACGTGGGGCATCACTGGAGTCGGGATCGGTTAGCTCCAGGCTACCGATTATCACCGCCAGCAGGTTGTTGAAATCATGTGCCAGCCCGCCCGTCAGTTGACCTACGGCCTTCATCTTCTGGCTGTGCAGCAGCGCCTCCTCCAGTCCCTGACGCTCGATGCGGTCGATCTCCATCTGGGAGGTTTTCTCTTTCAGCAGACGGGTAGTGTGCTCCAGCGAGGCGGTATTGCGGGCAAAGACGTTAAACGCACGAGCCAGCTCTCCCAGCTCATCACGCCGCTGCAGTGCGGGCACCGAAACGTCCTGCTCGCCATGGGCAAGACGCGACATCGCCCGGGAGATCGCCGTCAGGTTGGAGCCCAGATTGCGGTAGATATACCAGCAGGCGCAACCGGTGATGATCAGCGCCAGTACGGCGAATATGCTGATAAATACGCTGATGGACCGCAGCTCCTGATGACTCTGGGCCGTACGCAGCCGGGAAGCCTCCGCCACCTGCTCAACGTACTGATTGATATCGCTGTTTAATATCGCCACCAGCGCCTTGATGTGGAACATATACCAGCTTATCGCCAGGTCGCTCTCTTCAAGCTGCTTTGACAGCGGGGCAAGCCTGCGCAGCTCGTCGTTGAAATCGGGCAAAACAAGATTCACCACGGGCTGCGTCGCACGCTGGGGCAACGTTGCGGTAACGGCGTCCAGCTGCTGTAGGGTGGCGCGCGGTGAGGGGGTATCGATGGCGGCGAGAATCAACCTGTCCATTTCCGCAAGCTGCTGCGCATCCGGGATGTTGCTGCCAAACCGACGGTTAATATCCTGCAGATGGCGTAAATAGCTCTGGCTTTGATACAGCGAGCTAAGCAGCGCGTTACGCTGCAGATGGCGCCGCTGTCCGCGCTCCAGCATGCCCGTCACGCTTTGCTGTAACTCATTACTACGACGAATAATACGCGCCACCAGCCCCGGCTCCTGCTGCGCTAAGGGCGCATCTGCGAGCTGTTCCAGCGAGTGCCGCAGCGCCATTTGGGTCTGCTTCAGCCTCTCGGCCTCTCCTTTGTATTCCAGCGCCCCCACCACCTGCGAAAGCCGTACCGCCGCGGTTGCCACGCTGGCGGTATCGCGGGCGAGGTTCATGCTGCCGGTCATGTCATCCAGCGTCTGCTGTTGTACCTGTTCCTGGATCTGGCTGGCATGCCGAAAACCCAGAACCGCCACACCACTGACCATCAGCGTCACCGCCACCACCAACAGATTAAAGATCAGCAGACGACCGCGGGCGCTGGCGAAGAACGGCGAGCGTGATGGCATGGGATTGGGCTCCTCTGCAAATGGGTGCCCTCACCCTGGCCCTCTCCCACAGTCAGAGGGAAAAGAGAAATGTGACGGCGATTAGCTATTCATAACTATGACAAATATGAACGGCTTCTGACATTTTGCATTTACGCACCTGTGATGAAGTGCAGATATCAACCTTCACAGGAGATCCGCCATGAGCAGAACCCCGGTACTGGAGATGCGCAGCATTGCCAAAACGTTTGGCAACTTCCACGCGCTCAAGGGTGTGGATTTGACGGTCTTTCCCGGTGAGATCCACGCGCTGATGGGTGAAAACGGCGCGGGGAAAAGCACGCTGATGAAGATCCTCGCGGGCGCCTACACCGCGACCAGCGGCGAGATCCTGATTGACGGTCAGCCGTATCACATTAAAGGCCCGAAGGATGCGCTGGCCGCAGGCATTACCCTGATCTATCAGGAGATGCAACTCGCCCCCAACCTGACGGTTGCGGAAAACATCTTTCTTGGCAGCGAACTCTCGCGCGGCGGACTGGTGCAGCGTAAAGAGATGGCCGCCCAGGCTCAGGCGGTCATCGACCGTCTGGGTGCAAACTTCAACGCCACCGACCTGGTGATGAAGCTGACTATCGCTGAACAACAGCAGGTGGAAATCGCCCGCGCGCTGCACCGTAACAGCCGCATTCTGGTGATGGATGAACCCACTGCCGCCCTCTCCTCGCGTGAAACCCATCGTCTGTTTGAGCTGATCCTGCGCCTGCGGGATGAAGGGATGGCGATCATCTATATCAGCCACCGCATGGCGGAAGTGTACGAACTCTCTGACCGGGTCAGCGTCCTGCGTGACGGGCAATACGTCGGTAGCCTGACGCGCGACAAACTAAACGCATCTGAGCTGGTGAAAATGATGGTGGGTCGCCCCTTAAGCGATCTGTTCAACAAAGAGCGCGATATCCCGCTCGGCAACCCGCGTCTTAACGTGCATCACCTCACCGACGGTAAAAAAGTCCAACCCTGCAGCCTGCAGGTGCGCTCAGGGGAAATCGTCGGCCTGGCGGGGCTGGTCGGTGCCGGTCGCTCCGAGCTGGCACAGCTCATCTTTGGCGTACGTAAAGCCACGGGCGGAATGATTGAAGTGGACGGCGAGCCGGTGGTGATACACTCCCCGCGCGCGGCCATTGAAAACGGGATCGGTTTTCTTACCGAGAACCGCAAGGAGCAGGGGCTGTTCCTGGAGCTGGCGGCGCAGGAGAACATCACCATGGCGACGCTGGAGCGCGACGCCACCTTCGGCATGCTTAACCGCAAAAAAGCGCAGTCCATTTCTGACGATGCCATCGCCCTGCTGAATATCCGCGTGCCTCACGCACAGGTCCGCGCGGGCGGTCTGTCAGGCGGTAATCAGCAGAAATTGCTGATCTCCCGCTGGGTGGCGATTGGTCCGCGTATTCTGATCCTCGACGAACCGACGCGCGGTGTCGATGTCGGCGCAAAAAGCGAAATCTACCGCATCATGAACCAGATGGCGCGCAAGGGCGTGGCGATTTTGATGATCTCCAGCGAACTGCCGGAAGTGGTGGGCATGAGCGATCGCGTCTATGTCATGCGTGAAGGCAGCATCGCCGGGGAACTCCACGGACACGACATCTCTCAGGAAAACATCATGACGCTGGCAACCGGCGTGAACGACTCACATCATCAGGCGGTGCAACTATGACAACTCCAACCCATCCGCAGCAGGTGGCAAAATCTGCCTCCGCCAAAAAAATGCTGATGAGCGATCTGATGCAAACGGTCGGCATTTTGCCCATTCTCATCCTGATCGTGGCGGTTTTTGGCTTTATCGCCCCTAACTTCTTTACCGAAAGCAACCTGCTCAACATTACCCGACAGGCGTCGATCAACATCGTGCTGGCGGCAGGGATGACCTTCATCATCCTGACCGGGGGGATTGACCTCTCCGTCGGGTCTATTCTGGGTACCACGGCGGTCGCCGCGATGGTGGTGTCGTTAATACCGGAATTCGCCGGGCTCTCTATTCCCGCCGCGCTGATGCTCGGACTGGTGCTGGGGCTGTTCAACGGCGCGCTGGTGGCCTTTGCCGGACTACCGCCGTTTATTGTCACCCTCGGCACCTACACGGCTCTGCGGGGCGCAGCGTACCTGTTGGCCGATGGCACGACGGTAATTAACTCGAACATCAATTTTGAGTGGATAGGCAATAACTATCTTGGCCCCGTGCCGTGGCTGGTGGTGATTGCCCTGGCGGTGATTGTGGTGTGCTGGTTTATCCTGCGTCGCACTACGCTTGGCGTTCACATCTATGCGGTAGGCGGCAACATGCAGGCGGCACGCTTAACGGGCATCAAAGTCTGGCTGGTGTTGCTGTTTGTGTATGGCATGAGCGGCCTGCTCTCCGGGTTAGGCGGTGTGATGAGCGCGTCGCGCCTCTACAGCGCCAACGGAAACCTGGGCATGGGTTACGAGCTGGATGCGATTGCGGCGGTGATCCTCGGCGGCACCAGCTTCGTTGGCGGGATCGGCACGATCACCGGCACGCTGGTGGGAGCGCTGATTATCGCCACCCTCAACAACGGCATGACGCTGATGGGCGTCTCCTACTTCTGGCAACTGGTGATCAAAGGCGCGGTGATCATCATTGCGGTGCTGATCGACAAATACCGTACCCGACACCATCAAAGTGCATAACAACAATATTTCCCTAAATCATTCTGGTCGCAGGAAGGCGGCAAGTGAGTGAATCCCGATGAGCTTACTGTAGTAAGTGATTCGGGTGAATGAGCGCAGCCAACGCATCTGCGCCCAGAAGGATGACGGGAAACCCTACGTGAGGAAGAGAGCATGAGATTGAAGCCCTTAGTGACCGCGCTCTGTGCTGGCGCGCTGCTTGCCGCAACGCCGTTTGCGCAGGCGAAAGATCTGAAGTCCATCGGCGTAACGGTGGGTGACCTGGCCAACCCGTTCTTCGTGCAGATCACCAAAGGTGCCGAGCTGGAGGCGCGCAAGCTGGCGGGGGATAACGTCAAAGTGACGCTGGTCTCCAGCGGGTACGATCTGGGCCAGCAGGTGGCGCAGATCGACAACTTTATTGCCGCCAAAGTGGACATGATCATCCTCAACGCCGCAGATTCTAAAGGGATCGGCCCGGCGGTGAAACGCGCGAAAGAGGCCGGGATCGTGGTGGTCGCGGTTGACGTGGCGGCAGAAGGTGCAGACGCGACGATCACCTCCGATAACACCCAGGCGGGCGAAATGGCCTGTAAGTACATCACCGACCGCCTGAACGGCAAAGGCAATGTGGTGATCATCAACGGACCACCGGTCTCTGCCGTCCAGAACCGTGTGGAAGGTTGCCAGACAGAGTTCAAAAAACACCCGGATATCAAAGTGCTCTCCGATAACCAGAACGCCAAGGGCAGCCGCGAAGGGGGTCTGGAAGTCATGACCTCGCTGCTGGCGGCCAATCCGAAGATCGATGGCGTCTTCGCGATTAACGATCCGACCGCGATCGGTGCCGATCTGGCGGCGAAACAAGCGCAACGCAACGAGTTCTTTATCGTTGGTGTGGACGGTAGCCCGGACGGCGAAGAAGCCCTGAAGCGGGAAAACTCCCTGTTTGTGGCGACGCCGGCACAAGATCCGCAGGTCATGGCGGCAAAAGCGGTTGAGATCGGCTATGACATTCTACAGGGCAAACCGGCGCCGAAAGAGCCTGTGCTGATCCCGGTGACGATGATCGATAAAAAGAACGTCGGCACGTATAAGGGGTGGACGGTTAAGTAACAATTGTGCGGCCCGATGCCCTCACCCTAACCCTCTCCCACAGGGAGAGGGGACTGGGCCGACAAAAAACACAAGGAGTCCCCATGAAACGCTCCGAAATCAACGAAATCCTCGGCCACACGCGGCAGTTTTTCTCCATGCACGACGTGCATCTCCCCCCTTTTGCCAGCTTCCCACCCACAAAATGGCAACAGCTCGATCAGGCCGCCTGGCAGGAAGTGTTTGACCTTAAGCTCGGTTGGGACGTAACGGCCTTTGGCGGCAGCAGCTTTGCCGCGCAGGGGCTCACGCTGTTTACCCTGCGCAACGGCTCACCAAACGGCACGCCGTATGAAAAATGCTACGCCGAAAAAATCATGCACGTACGCGACGGTCAGGTCACGCCCATGCATTTTCACTGGCGCAAACGGGAGGACATCATCAACCGCGGCGGTGGAAATCTCATTATTGAGTTATGGAATGCCGGTGCACATGCAGAGACCGAAAACACGGACGTCACCGTCACGATAGACGGTTGCCAGCAGACCCACGCACCCGGCAGCCAGCTGCGCCTTACACCAGGGGAGAGCATCTGCCTGACGCCCGGCCTGTACCACAGTTTCTGGGGTGAACGCGGTTTTGGCGACGTGCTGGTGGGCGAAGTGTCATCGGTCAATGACGATGAACACGACAACCACTTTTTGCAGCCCGTTGCCCGCTATAACAACATCGAAGAAGACGAACCGGCGGTGCTGGTACTGTGCAACGAGTACAACCTGTTTCGGATATAAGGGGTAAATGATGCCATTGATTTCTCTTGCCGACGGTCTTGCGCACGCCAGGCAACATCGCTACGCGCTGGGCGCGTTCAACGTTCTCGACACCCACTTCCTGCGCGCCCTGTTTGCCGCGGCGAAGCAGGAGCGCTCGCCTTTTATCATCAACATCGCCGAAGTGCATTTTAAATACGTGTCGCTGGAGTCGCTTGTCGAAGCGGTTAAGTACGAAGCCGCCCGCCACGCGATCCCCGTGGTACTCAACCTCGACCACGGCCTGCACTTTGACGCCGTGGCGCGCGCCCTGCGCTTAGGGTTCAGCTCCGTGATGTTCGATGGCTCGACACTGAGCTACGAGGAGAATATTCGTCAGACGCGTGAAGTGGTGAAGATGTGTCACGCGGTGGGCGTGTCGGTGGAGGCAGAGTTAGGTGCCGTCGGTGGCGATGAAGGCGGAGCGCTCTACGGCCATGCGGATGAAGCGTACTTTACCGACCCGCAGCTGGCACGGGAATTTGTCGATTCAACCGGCATTGACGCGCTGGCCGTCGCCATTGGCAACGCACACGGCAAATACAAGGGCGAGCCAAAACTCGATTTCCCCCGTCTGGACGCCATTCGCCAGCAGACCGGGCTGCCACTGGTGCTGCACGGCGGCTCCGGGATCAGCGATGCTGATTTTCGTCGCGCCATTGAACTTGGTATTCATAAAATCAATTTCTATACCGGCATGTCCCAGGCCGCGCTTTCCGCCGTTGAGCAGCGTATGGCCAACCGCCAGCCGCTGTACGATGAGTTTGCCGAGCTGCTGCTGGGCATAGAAGAGGCGATTACCGATACGGTCGCCGAACAGATGCGCATCTTTGGCAGCGCGGGGCAGGCATAATGGAACGCAAAGGGATCATCGCCGCGGGCAATATGCTGGTGGATCACGTTCACCAGATCGTGCAATGGCCGGAACGCGGCTGGCTGGCAGAAATTACCCACAGCGAGCGTTCCACCGGCGGCGCGCCGCTTAACGTCCTGCTGACGCTGGCGAAAATGCACGTCGGCCTGCCGCTGCAGGCGGTGGGGCTGATTGGCGAAGACAGCGACGGGGACTACATTCTGGCAATGCTCGACCAGTATCACGTTAATCGGCAGCGCGTACAGCGCACCACCTTTGCGCCAACCTCCATGTCGCAGGTGATGACCGACCCCAGCGGACAGCGCACCTTTTTCCACTCTCCCGGGGCCAACCGCCTGCTGGATCTCCCCGCGTTTGACCGTCTCGACGGCACAATGAAAATCTTCCACCTCGGCTACCTGCTGCTGCTCGACAGTCTGGATATGCCAGATGACGAATACGGCACCCGCAGCGCACGGCTGCTGGCGCAGATGCGCGAACAGGGGTATGAAACCTCGCTCGATCTGGTCTCCCGTAAGGGCGATCCGCGCTATCAGCCGCTGGTCCTCCCTGCCCTGCGTCATCTCGATTATCTGGTCATTAACGAACTGGAAGCCGGAGAATTTAGCGGCCTTGAGATGCGCGACGGCAACGACGCACCGCACGTTGCCCACATCGCTGAAGCCGCCGCGCAGCTGCGGGCGGCAGGCGTCCGGCAGCGGGTGGTGATCCACTGCCCGGAAGGCGCCTGGGGAGAAGCCGCAAACGAAGAAGGACGCTGGATCCCCTCATGGAGGCTGACTCAGGAGGAGATTATTGGCAGCGTCGGCGCGGGCGACGCCTTTTGTGCCGGTTTCTTATATGGCTGTCATGAATCGCTGCCGCTGGCAGAGAGTATTTACCTGGCGCATGCCTGCGCCCGGGCAAGCCTGCTGGCCGCGAATGCCATTGATGGAGCAAAAACGCTGGAGGAATTGACGCGCTTTATTCAGGAGAGCAGCGCCTAAATTAACAAAAATTGCGATTTTTGATTACAGTTCTATGAATTTTGCATAGCCGAACTACACTCTCTGCGTCTGGCACATTCGGCGTGGGCAACATATTGCCCACACGCTTTTCCGAAATGAGAGATACAGAGGACAAGGAAAAATGTTCGCAGCAATTATCATCGCTATATTTATTATCAGTGTTATTTATGCGCATTCGCGCGGCAAAGAAAAACAGACGCTTTCCCGTCAACTTTTCGACCACTCCACCTTTATGGCGCCTATCAATATGTTTATGACGGCGTTCTCTTCGCTGCCCGCCAGACAGGCCTTTTTTGAAACCGAGCGCTTTCCGGAATTAAATAAACTGACGGAAAACTGGGAGGTCATTCGCGAAGAGGCGCTGCGTTTGCAGGATCATATTAAGGCGGCACAAAATCATAACGATGCCGGTTTTAACACCTTCTTTAAACGCGGCTGGAAACGGTTTTACCTCAAATGGTATGCCGATGCGCATCCCTCGGCTCAGACCCTGTGCCCCGTTACGACACAACTGGTGAGTGAGATCCCATCCGTGAAAGCGGCAATGTTTGCCGAACTCCCGGCGGGCGCGAAGCTCGGCAAGCATCGCGATCCTTACGCCGGCTCGGTTCGTTACCATTTAGGCCTGGTCACGCCAAATAACGATCGCTGCTTTATAGAGGTTGACCAGCAGCGCCACAGCTGGCGTGACGGTGAGGCTGTCATCTTTGATGAAACTTACGTGCACTGGGCGGAGAATAAATCGGATCACACGCGGATTATTCTCTTCTGCGATATCGAACGTCCGATGAAATGGCGCTGGGCGCAGGCGGTTAACCACTGGGTCGGGACAACGCTGATGTCAGCGGCCAGCTCCCCCAATGACGATAACGACCGCACCGGGGGAATCAACCGTATCTTCAAATATGTGCACGCCGGGCGAGAACGCGGTCAGCGTCTGAAGAAGCGTAATCGGAAACTCTATTACGCACTGAAGTACATGGTCATCACAGCGATTTTCGCCGCGCTTATTGTCGCTGCCATAACGTAAGCACTTACGCCGCCCTATCGGGATGACAGACATCGGCGGCAAAGACGTAGCCCAGCCCGCGGATCGTTTTGATTAATGCGGGCTGGTGCGGATTGGCTTCGATTTTCCGGCGCAGGCGCATGATCAACACGTCGATGGTGCGGTCAAACACATCGGCACTTTCGCTGTGGGTCAGCTCAAGCAGCTGCTCGCGGCTCAGTACCCGGCGGGCATTCTGGGTAAGCGCCAGCAGCAGGCCGTATTCACCCTGGGTCAACGGTACGGGGTTACGCTGCGGATCGATCAGTTCGCAGCGGGTGGTATCCAGCGTCCAGCCATTAAAAGCAATGCCCGCCACTCGTGGCGCGGGCGTGTCGGCCGCCAGCGCTCCGGTACGCCTGAGCACGGCTTTAACCCGGGCGACTACCACACGCGGATTAAACGGTTTGCCAATGTAGTCGTCGGCCCCCATCTCCAGCCCTACCACCACGTCAGACTCACTGCCCAGCCCGGTAAGCATCACTACCGGCAGATCCGGGCGTTGCTTTTGCAACTGCAGCAGGACCTGCAGGCCGTTGATATCCGGCAGCATCATGTCCAGCAGGACCAGGGCAATTCCCGGTTCCTGATGAACCCGGTTCAGTGCGTCCTGTCCGTTATGGCAGACGAGCACCGTAAAGACGTGCTCGCTGAGCACATCCTGCAGCAGCTCGCACACTGCCGTATCGTCATCAACCACCAGAATCGCCGGTTTCATCGCATGCTTCCGTCAGGGGATTATGTTAAGTCTGAACTATTCTGCCGTCGGCTCCAGCCAAATGGATTTTTACGTGACGGAATTACAACCCATGTCACATCCGCTGCCTTTTCGACACGTCAATTTTGACGATTGCCTGCTTTTCGTCAGGGTTTTGCCAGGAGAACGCCCGTAAAGTCGAGTGATACCCACACTAAAAACATGGCATAAAAGCTGCATTATGGCTGCGAAATGATTAACTGGAGCAGACTGATGAAAAAAGTCGTCACGGTTTGCCCTTATTGTGCCTCAGGTTGCAAGATCCACCTGGTGGTCGATAACGGCAAAATCGTCCGGGCGGAGGCCGCACAGGGGAAAACCAACCAGGGCACGCTGTGCCTGAAAGGGTACTACGGCTGGGATTTTATTAACGATACCCAAATTCTCACCCCGCGCCTGAAAACCCCCATGATCCGCCGTGAACGCGGTGGCAAGCTGGAAGCCGTCTCGTGGAACGAGGCGCTGGACTACGTCGCCACCCGCCTGAGCGCCATTAAGGCTAAATATGGCCCGGATGCGATCCAGACCACCGGGTCATCGCGCGGGACGGGTAACGAAACCAACTATGTAATGCAAAAATTCGCGCGCGCCGTTATTGGAACCAATAACGTCGACTGCTGCGCTCGCGTCTGACACGGCCCATCGGTTGCAGGTCTGCACCAGTCGGTCGGAAACGGCGCAATGAGTAATGCAATTAACGAGATAGACAACACCGATCTCGTCTTTATCTTCGGTTATAACCCGGCAGATTCTCACCCGATTGTCGCGAACCACGTTATTCGCGCCAAACAGAACGGGGCGAAAATCATCGTCTGCGATCCGCGCAAAATCGAAACGGCTCGTATTGCAGATATGCACATCGCGTTGAAAAACGGCTCGAACATCGCGCTGTTGAACGCCATGGGGCACGTCATTATTGAGGAGAACCTCTACGACCAGGCGTTTGTCGCCACTCGTACGGAAGGTTTTGAAGAGTATCGGAAAATTGTCGAAGGCTATACGCCAGAATCTGTCGAAGCGATCACCGGCGTCAGCGCGCAGGAGATCCGCCAGGCAGCAAGGATGTACGCCGGGGCGAAAACCGCCGCCATTCTGTGGGGCATGGGCGTGACCCAGTTCTATCAGGGCGTGGAAACCGTGCGTTCCCTGACCAGCCTCGCCATGCTGACCGGCAACCTTGGCAAGGCACACGTCGGCGTGAACCCGGTACGCGGTCAGAACAACGTGCAGGGTGCCTGCGATATGGGTGCGCTGCCGGACACCTATCCGGGCTATCAGTACGTGAAGTTCCCGGAAAACCGCGCGAAGTTTGCCAAAGCGTGGGGCGTGGAAAGTTTGCCGGAGCACACCGGGTATCGCATCAGCGAGCTGCCGCACCGGGCGGCACATGGTGAAGTGCGGGCGGCTTACATCATGGGCGAAGATCCTCTCCAGACCGATGCTGAGCTCTCTGCGGTGCGTAAAGGGTTTGAGGATCTGGAGCTGGTGATTGTTCAGGACATCTTTATGACCAAAACCGCGGCAGCGGCGGATGTGATTTTACCGTCAACGTCCTGGGGCGAGCATGAAGGGGTTTACACGGCGGCAGACCGTGGCTTCCAGCGCTTCTTTAAAGCGGTGGAGCCGAAGTGGGATCTGAAAACCGACTGGCAGATCATCAGCGAAATTGCCACCCGCATGGGTTATCCGATGCACTACAACAACACCCAGGAGATCTGGGACGAGTTGCGGCATCTGTGTCCGGACTTCTACGGTGCAACCTATGAAAAAATGGGTGAACTGGGGTATATCCAGTGGCCATGCCGGGATGAGTCTGAGGCCGACCAGGGTACGTCGTATCTCTTTAAAGAGAAATTCGACACCCCAAATGGGCTGGCACAGTTCTTCACCTGCGACTGGGTTGCCCCCATTGATAAACTCACTGATGAGTATCCAATGGTGCTTTCCACTGTGCGTGAAGTGGGCCACTACTCCTGCCGTTCGATGACCGGCAACTGCGCGGCGCTGGCAGCGCTGGCGGACGAACCTGGTTATGCGCAGATCAACACCGCCGACGCTGAACGTCTTGGCATTGAAGACGAAGCGCTGGTATGGGTGAACTCGCGTAAAGGCAGGATCATTACCCGTGCGCAGGTCAGCGATCGTCCCAACAAAGGGGCGGTGTACATGACCTATCAGTGGTGGATTGGCGCCTGTAACGAACTGGTGACGGAGAACTTAAGCCCGATAACCAAAACGCCGGAGTATAAGTACTGCGCCGTACGCGTGGAGCCGATTGCGGATCAGCACGCTGCGGAACAGTATGTGATCGACGAATATAACAAGCTGAAAGCCCGCTTGCGCGAAAGTGCGATGGGATAATAATATTATTTAATTGATGAATAAAGGGAGTGAAATATTCACTCCCTTTTTATTTCCGCTTAACTCATTAATAATATCAATTATTAATCTTGAAAGCTGCTCGCAGAAATAATGTAAATTGCACGAAAAAGAATTACATCTTTGCATTTTGATTCAGATGGATAAGATGTGCGGCGGGTGCTTAAGACTTTCTGTCTTGAGCATTGTTGAGGGACAGAAAGTGGAAAGCCCCGGGAAATATTCATTTACCCGAGGCTACCCCCAACAACCTACAGGTTGAGAGTAGCCTCTTATTCTTTTTTTGACAAGGAGTAAAAGGCATGACGCCATTAAAAACTGCGTTAGGCATTGTCTTTATTATCTGCCTGACGATAGTGATCTTTATCTTTATCACTCGCGGAAAGTTATGCGAACTGACAATAAAGAGTGAACATCAGGAGGTGGCGGCGAAATTAGCCTGCGTTGCAGGCTAACCTCTGCGGGCGGAATGACAGTTCCGCCCGGCTTGCAGGATGCTGAGGTCTTAACGCACCCGTTTTTTTATTCTATGGCCGCGATTATACTGCGCGGCGTGTACCCAGATGATAAGAATCCATGAAACCATTTTTACTGTTGTTATTACTTGTTACGTCGTTCGTCCATGCCGATGAGATTGGCAGCCAGTACAAAGCACAGGCGGAGGCGGGCGATGCACGCGCTCAGTATTATCTCGCCGACACCTGGTTCAGCTCCGGCGACAGCAAGCAGGCGGCAATGTGGGCAGAGAAAGCGGCAAAAGGGGGCGACATCGATGCCATGGCCCTGTTGTCTCAGATCCACTTTACTCAGGGCGATTACGCTCAGGCTAAAGCTCTGGCACAGCAGGCCACGATTGCGGGCAGCAAGCGTGGCGCCATTATGCTGGCACGCGTCCTGGTGAATACCCAGGGTGGCAAAACAGACTACCCACAGGCCATCAAACTGCTGCAGACGGCCACCGAAGATATCGACAACGACTCAGCGGTAGATGCGCAAATGCTGCTGGGTCTGATTTATGCCAACGGTGTAGAAGTGGCCCAGGACGATGCTCTGGCGGCATCGTGGTTTAAGCGCAGCTCGTCTCTGTCACGCACTGGCTATGCCGAATACTGGGCAGGGATGCTGTTCCAGCAGGGCGAGAAAGGCTTTATCACGCCCAATAAACAGAAGGCGCTCTACTGGTTGAACCTGAGCTGTACGGAAGGGTTTGATACGGGATGTGAAGAGTTTGATGCGTTGAGCGGAGAATAACGTGCCGGGTGGCGGCTTCGCCTTACCCGGCCTTGTATTATCCTCCCGTACAGAAAGAACCGGCCAGTTCTTTCTGTCAGGCAGTCCACATGCCGTACCCGGCCTT
>NZ_JBXWCS010000022.1:0-29166 GCF_057320385.1 Enterobacter cloacae complex sp. 394F7
TGTCTGATAAATTGTTAAAGAGCAGTTGCGACGCGCTTCAGCGCTCTGTCGCGAGGTGGCGTATATTACGCTTTCCTCTTTCAGAGTCAACCCTGATTTTCAGAATTTTTTCTCTTCAACCGACCGGGCTGTTTGTGAAGTGATTCACATCCGCCGTGTCGATGGAGGCGCATTATAGGGAGTTCTCCGCAGGCCGCAACCGCTAAATGACAGAAAAATGACTGACTGCTGCATTCCCCAGCAAAACCCCGCCTTATACCTTTTTACACACAGAGTTATCCACAGCGATGCGAAAAAGTGAAAATTCGCGAGCGTTGCGCAAACGTTTTCGTTAAAATGCTCGCGCTTAACAAGGATGCCTCGTCAGGTGTGTTAGATGAGTTTTTCGCTGGAAAATTCATCTAACGCTCTCTGTAATCGTGAAATCCAGGGGATTTACCATGCAACAACGTCGTCCAGTCCGCCGCGCTCTGCTCAGTGTTTCTGATAAAGCCGGTATCGTCGAATTCGCTCAGGCACTTTCTGCACGTGGTGTAGAGCTGCTGTCCACAGGTGGTACCGCACGCCTGTTAGCAGATAAAGGTCTGCCGGTAACCGAAGTGTCCGATTACACCGGTTTCCCGGAAATGATGGATGGACGCGTCAAAACCCTGCACCCGAAAGTCCACGGCGGCATTCTGGGTCGTCGCGGTCAGGATGATGCCATTATGGAACAGCATGATATCGCGCCAATTGATATGGTTGTCGTTAACCTTTATCCGTTCGCCCAAACCGTGGCGCGTGAAGGCTGCTCTCTGGAAGACGCCGTAGAGAATATTGATATCGGCGGACCGACGATGGTGCGCTCCGCGGCCAAGAACCATAAAGACGTGGCCATTGTGGTGAAGAGCAGCGACTACTCCGCCATTATTAATGAAATGGATGCGAACGAAGGGTCACTGACTCTGGACACCCGTTTCGACCTCGCGATTAAAGCATTCGAACACACCGCCGCGTACGACAGCATGATCGCCAACTACTTCGGTAGCCTGGTGCCGGCTTACCACGGCGAAAGCAAAGATCCTTCCGGCCGCTTCCCACGCACGCTGAACCTGAACTTCATCAAGAAGCAGGATATGCGTTATGGCGAGAACAGCCACCAGCAGGCAGCCTTCTATATAGAAGAAGAGGTAAAAGAAGCTTCTGTCGCTACCGCCCAGCAGGTTCAGGGCAAAGCGCTCTCTTATAACAATATTGCCGATACCGATGCCGCACTGGAGTGTGTGAAAGAGTTCAATGAGCCTGCCTGCGTTATTGTGAAGCACGCGAACCCCTGCGGCGTAGCGGTCAGTACTTCAATCCTGGACGCTTACGATCGCGCCTATAAAACTGACCCGACCTCTGCCTTCGGCGGCATTATCGCGTTTAACCGTGAACTGGATGCCGAAACCGCACAGGCCATTATCTCTCGTCAGTTTGTTGAAGTGATCATCGCGCCATCTGCGTCTGAAGAAGCGCTGAAAATCACCGCCGCGAAACAGAACGTGCGCGTGCTGGTTTGCGGCCAGTGGGCAGAGCGCGTGCCGGGTCTTGATTTCAAACGTGTAAATGGTGGGCTGCTGGTTCAGGATCGCGATTTGGGCATGGTGACAGCCGCTGACCTGCGCGTCGTCACCAAACGTCAGCCAACCGAACAGGAACTGCGTGATGCGCTGTTCTGCTGGAAAGTGGCGAAGTTCGTGAAATCCAACGCCATTGTCTATGCCAAAGAGAACATGACCATCGGGATAGGTGCAGGCCAGATGAGCCGCGTTTACTCTGCGAAAATTGCCGGTATCAAAGCAGGCGACGAAGGCCTGGAAGTAAAAGGTTCTGCCATGGCGTCTGACGCCTTCTTCCCGTTCCGTGACGGTATTGATGCGGCCGCTGCTGTGGGTATCACCTGTGTGATCCAGCCTGGCGGTTCTATCCGTGACGATGAAGTCATTGCCGCTGCCGACGAACACGGCATTGCGATGATCTTCACCGATATGCGTCACTTCCGTCATTAATTCCCGGAGCAGAAAATGAAAGTATTAGTGATTGGTAACGGCGGGCGCGAGCACGCGCTGGCGTGGAAAGCGGCGCAGTCTCCGCTGGTTGAAACCGTTTTTGTGGCTCCGGGTAATGCGGGTACGGCGCTGGAACCTGCGCTGCAGAACGTCGCCATCGGCGTGACCGATATCCCCGCGCTGCTGAGCTTTGCCCAGAACGAGAAAATCGATCTCACCATCGTCGGCCCGGAAGCGCCACTGGTGATTGGCGTCGTTGACGCGTTCCGTGCTGCAGGGCTGAAAATCTTCGGCCCGACGGAAGGTGCTGCACAACTGGAAGGGTCTAAAGCCTTTACCAAGGATTTCCTTGCGCGTCATAACATCCCGACGGCGGAATACCAGAACTTCACCGAAGTCGAGCCCGCGCTGGCTTACTTACGTGAAAAAGGCGCGCCGATTGTGATCAAAGCCGACGGTCTGGCTGCCGGTAAAGGTGTTATTGTCGCGATGACGCTCGAAGAAGCCGAAGCAGCCGTACAGGATATGCTGGCAGGCAATGCCTTTGGCGACGCGGGCCACCGCATCGTGATCGAAGAGTTCCTTGATGGCGAAGAGGCGAGCTTTATCGTGATGGTGGATGGCGAACACGTTCTGCCGATGGCCACCAGCCAGGACCATAAGCGCGTGGGCAATGCGGATACCGGGCCGAATACCGGCGGTATGGGCGCTTACTCCCCTGCCCCTGTGGTGACGGATGAAGTGCATCAGCGCACCATGGACCGTATCATCTGGCCAACCGTAAAAGGAATGGCCGCCGAGGGTAACACTTACACCGGTTTCCTCTATGCGGGCCTGATGATTGACAAGCAGGGCAATCCGAAGGTGATCGAATTTAACTGCCGCTTCGGCGATCCAGAAACTCAGCCAATCATGCTGCGCATGAAATCTGACCTGGTGGAGCTGTGCCTGGCCGCATGCGACGGCAAGCTGGATGAGAAAACCTCAGAGTGGGACGAACGCGCGTCTCTGGGCGTGGTGATTGCTGCGGGCGGTTATCCTGGCCACTACAACACCGGAGATGAGATCCATGGCCTGCCGCTGGAAGAAACCGAAGGTGCCAAGGTGTTCCACGCCGGAACGAAACTGGCTGACGACGATCGCGTACTGACCAACGGTGGCCGCGTGCTGTGTGCCACCGCGCTGGGTCATACTGTTGCCGAAGCGCAGAAGCGCGCCTATGCCCTGATGGCGGATATCCACTGGAACGGTAGCTTTAGCCGTCAGGATATCGGCTATCGTGCGATTGCACGTGAGCAGGGGGAGTAATCCCCCCCTCATCCTAACCCTCTCCCTGAAGGGAGAGGGGATTTACGTCAAAAACTCTTTTCTGTCGGCTGCCAGGTGCAGAAATCTTCGTTCGCCACCAGCAACAGCTGAGAGCCTTCAGGCGCTTCAAGCCACGCCACACTCACTTCCATCGATGAATGACGCTGACGGCGCTGTATATGTTCGGTTGCCCAGGATTCAAGATCAGGTTTGACTGTCTGCCCTTCGCAGGTAGTGACCGTACCATCGGTATGCCAGCGCCCCTGGCGCAGCACCACGCGTCCCTGACGCAGCGCATCGCTGGTCTGGCGGATTTGTCCGGCACGATAACGATAGAGAGCAACCTGATCGCTGGAGAGTTGCTGTTTTTGACCGTTGACTTCACGCTGCATAAAGCTCAGCTCGCCGTGGTCATCAAACCGCACTTTTACATGTTCGGGGGTTTTGCCGTAGATATTGAGTTCGATGAATGACAGGTCGTCTCCCTGCCAGCGATACTCTGCGGTCGATGTATTGCCGTTATGCCACGGGCTAAAAGCGGAAAGCAGATGCACTTCACCGCCAGAATCTTTACGCCAGATCCTCACCGCTCCCTGGTTGTCAGCGTAACCGCTGGCGGTAAACGGTGGTAAAGAGGTGTCATGGCTACAGGCGGAAAGCAGTAACACGCCCGCCAGCGCAAGCGCGCCACGCCAGAATGACAAAAGGGGCGTTGCCGCCCCTTCGTTAAAACTGTTCACTGCCACGCGTCTTACTTAACTGCGTCTTTCAGTGCTTTACCAGAAACAAATGCCGGCACGTTAGCTGCGGCGATTTTGATTTCTTTACCGGTCTGCGGGTTGCGGCCAGTACGCTCAGCGCGGTGGTTCACTTTGAAGGTACCGAAACCAACCAGTTGTACAGCATCGCCTTCTTTCAGAGACTCAGTAATAGCAGCCAGGGTAGATTCCAGAGCAGCTTTAGCCTGCACTTTAGACAGATCAGCCTTGTCCGCAATTACATCAATCAGTTGAGTCTTGTTCATAAGTTATCCTTTCAATGTGTTTATCGCTTGCTAAGCATCGAGTGCGACGAAAATGCCAAAATAGCACTCTCCTGCATACACGCACCGATAGCCACTTTTTTTCGCCCCCCAAATGTAGACCAGACGGGGGGCAGAAGGGAAGAGTCGAGGTGCGACAAAACAGGCGTTAAATCACGTTTTGTTGTCTCATTGGTTAAAAATTATACCAATATTACTCTCGCCGGCCTCACGCAAGTCCGCACGCAGCCCTTTTATCAGCTCAATATCGCGTTCTTCACACTCTGCCAGCAGGCGGAAAATCTCCCACTGAATATCCCATTCCTGTTCAACAGCAGGGTTAGCCCGCAGCTCTTCGTCGGTCATTTCACGGCCTGCCTGGGTCATTTCGAGCATTGCTACGGTCGTAATGGATGCCTTACTGACTTCAATAGCGTGCTCCAGCGTTTCACCGCTCAGACGAGAGTGAATCAGTTCGCTTAACGCTACGCAGGCATCAATTGCCGGATAGACACCGTACAGATCAAAATCATCCGCCACCGGAATAGCCTCTTCGAGCTTTTCCAGCTGAGAGTCGAAGTTCACCTTTGCGTCTTTGACCGTCAGCGTTTCCCAGATGAGATCGAGGATCCGGCGATAAATATGGCCATCACCAAACTCCGTCTGCTTGCAGAACGCGGCGTAGTTCGGATACATGCGCTCGCACAGGCAAGCCATAAAGGTGACGTGCTGCCAGCTTTCCAGCTTCTCAAGGCGCAGGTGAATCGGGTTTTGTAGCATGATGAGATCTCGAATCGAAAATTAGCCGCAGTTTACCTGATTCATCACTGAATTTCCTGCCAACGAACAAAAGCCGGACGAGCAGAGGCCACCGCATCTGCCCAGCGCGTGGGCTCAGGTAAACGGTAACCCTTCATACAACGCTGCACCCAGGCCAGGGCGCTGTCCATGCTCACACGGTGCCCGGTTGCGATAAACAGCGGGTTACAGCGCGCTTTACTGCGCCAGACCCATGCCAGCTGCTCACCCTTATCGATAAGCGGCGCCAGCGCGCCCGGCTCGGCGGAGAGCGGCTCAAATGCACCGCACAGGCGTTTTTTGGCCACACCGATGGTGGGTACATCCACCAGCAGACCAAAGTGGCTGGCAACGCCTAAGCGACGCGGATGAGAGATACCGTGTCCATCAACAAACAGCAGATCGGGTTTTTGTGAGAGTTGCTCCCACGCTGCGAGCAGCGCGGGGTATTCACGGAAGGAGAGAAAGCCCGGTATGTACGGCATGGTGGTGGCGATACGCGCCACTTTGTACTCCACCAGCTCAAGTGAGGGATACTTCAGCAGCACCATCGCCGCCCGCGTCACTTCACCGCCCTGCTCAAACCCGACATCCGCACCGCCTATATACTGCGGGGGATCCTTATCCAGACGATCCTCGCGGATCACGGATGAAGCCAGTTCTATCTGTTGAGCGCGTAATGACGCGAGATCCATAACCACTCCTTATTTGTGATATTGCGCAGAAAGTCGGTGCACCGCCTCCACAAACGCGCCAGCGTGCTCTGGCGGAACGTCCTGATGGATACCGTGCCCGAGGTTAAACACGTGCCCTTCCCCCTGG
This sequence comes from Enterobacter cloacae complex sp. 394F7, assembly GCF_057320385.1. Classification (NCBI taxonomy): domain Bacteria; kingdom Pseudomonadati; phylum Pseudomonadota; class Gammaproteobacteria; order Enterobacterales; family Enterobacteriaceae; genus Enterobacter; species Enterobacter cloacae complex sp. 394F7. The sequence goes on from NZ_JBXWCS010000022.1 coordinate 5,980, forward strand.
CCAAAGCCAGCCAGAATAGACGCCACCTCTTCTTCAATACGGGCAGGCTGCGCGTAGAGCATGGACGGATCCATATTGCCCTGCAGCGCCACTTTGTCACCCACACGACGGCGCGCGTCGGCGATATCGGTGGTCCAGTCGAGACCCAGCGCATCGCAGCCGGTCGCCGCCATGGCTTCCAGCCACTGACCGCCGCCTTTGGTGAACAGCGTGACCGGCACACGGCGGCCTTCATTTTCACGCAGCAGGCCATCAACGATTTTGTGCATGTAGTAGAGCGAAAATTGCTGATAATCGCGCCCGGTCAGCACGCCGCCCCAGGTATCGAAAATCATCACCGACTGCGCACCCGCTTTGATCTGCGCGTTCAGATAGAGGGTGACGCTTTTCGCCAGCTTATCGAGTAGCGCATGCAGGGCCAGCGGCTCTGCATACATCATCTTTTTGATCACGGTAAAGGCTTTACTGCTGCCGCCTTCAACCATATAGGTCGCCAGCGTCCACGGACTGCCGGAGAAGCCAATCAGCGGGACTTCGCCTTTCAGTTCACGACGAATGGTGCGCACGGCATTCATCACATAGCCCAGCTCCTGTTCAGGATCGGGAACGGGCAGCTTATCAACATCCGCTTTGCTTTTGATTGGGGAAGTGAAACGCGGGCCTTCGCCGGTTTCGAAATAGAGCCCAAGGCCCATCGCATCCGGAATGGTCAGAATGTCCGAAAAGAGAATGGCGGCATCCAGCGGGAAGCGGCGCAGCGGCTGGAGCGTGACTTCACACGCCAGCTCGGCATTTTTGCACAGCGACATAAAATCGCCCGCCTGCGCACGCGTGGCTTTGTATTCTGGCAAATAGCGTCCCGCCTGGCGCATCATCCACACCGGGGTGACATCAACGGGCTGGCGCAGCAGCGCACGCAGATAACGATCGTTTTTCAGTTCGGTCATTTTTGCAGTTCCTTAAGCGTCATGGCCTCAGTGTAACATGTCACTCAGCATCAGCCCGACACATTGCTACGGTATCTTCTATCAGCCGACGGGCGACGGTGCCTGGCGGTGGCAGCAGCGGCAAATCGTCATAACGATACCAGTTCGCCTCCAGCAACTCTTTCTGGTCGATGACAATCTCGCCGCTGTCATAATCGGCCATAAAGGCCGTCATCAGCGACTGCGGGAACGGCCACGGCTGGGAGGTAACATAGCGCAGGTTTTTAACCTTAATCCCGCTCTCTTCCATCACTTCACGCGCCACCGCCTGTTCCAGCGTTTCGCCCACCTCGACGAACCCGGCCAGCACGGTATGAATGCCGTTGCGGTGGCGGGTGTGCTGCGCCAGCAGGATGGAATCGTCACGACGGATAGCGACGATAATGCACGGCGCAATTTGCGGGTAGTAACGCTCACGGCAGTGGCTGCAGAGCATCGCCCACTCGGTTTTACTGGGGTGCATGGTGTGACCACAGTAGCCGCAGTACTTATGCGAACGGTAAAACTCAGCCAGCTGCACGCCCCGGCCCGCCAGCTGGAACAAACCCACATCCTGATCCAGCACCTGACGAACCGATCCCATGTCATTGCGGCGTGGCTGTTGGATCAACCACACGGGTTCACCCTGCCATTCCCCGATCTTCAGCGCGGGCAGGCCGACAAGATCGAATTTTTCTGCTGCGCCATAGGGTATTTCCCCGGCAGGCAACCATAATTTTTGTTCGTGACTGACGATCCACCAACCCAGATCTGATTTTTCAATAATACGATCCATATCTATTGCACTACCTTCGCTTCACTGACATGTTGTTAGCATTGTGGTTACATTTTGGATAAGCAGATTCAATTCTCAACCTTGCGGAGTCAACCATGTTAAACCAGCTAGAGAGCCTGACTGAGCGCGTTAGAGGAAGTAACAAACTGGTGGATCGCTGGCTACATGTGCGCAAGCATCTACTCGTGGCTTATTACAATCTGGTCGGTATTAAGCCTGGCAAAGAATCGTTTATGCGGTTGAATGAAAAAGCGCTGGATGATTTTTGTCAGAGCCTGGTCGACTATCTGTCCGACGGCCATTTCAATATTTATGAACGCATTATCCGCGAAATGGAAGGGACTACACCGTATTTAGCGGCCAGCAAACTCTATCCGCTGCTGGAAGCTAACACCCAGCAGATCATGGATTACTACGATTCCACGCTTGAGAACGCTATCGATCACGATAACTATCTTGAGTTTCAGCAGGCGCTTTCCGACCTCGGCGAAGCGCTGGAAGAGCGATTCACGCTGGAAGATAAGCTGATCGCCCTCGCCCTGGATCACGGCCTGGATGTGAGCCACGAAGATAACGTCGCGCGACCTGCTTGAGTTCTTAATCGTTAACGAGTAATTTACAACCATTCGCCCCTCTGCGGAGGGGGATTTTTCTTGTCGGAGTGCCCAGTGTGCAAGCACGGGCTGAGACCGTTAATTCGGGATCCGCGGAACCTGATCAGGCTAATACCTGCGAAGGGAACAAGAGTCACACTGCTGTTGTATCGCCCCCAGGGCGATCCTCTCTTGCTTCATCCGTCGTCTGACAAGCCATGTCCTTCACTTTTGGAATGAGCTATGTCTACAACAAAACTGACCCGCCGCGAACAGCGCGCACAAGCCCAACACTTCATCGACACTCTGGAAGGCACCGCTTTCCCGAACTCAAAACGCATTTACATCACCGGTTCACAGGCGGATATTCGCGTGCCAATGCGTGAAATCCAGCTTAGCCCGACCCTTATCGGTGGCAGCAAAGCGCACCCGCAGTATGAAGATAACGAAGCCGTTCCGGTGTATGACACTTCCGGTCCGTACGGCGATCCTGCGGTTGCCATTAACGTTCAGCAGGGGCTGGCGAAATTGCGCCAGCCGTGGATTGACGCGCGTAACGACTGCGAAGAGCTCTCTGACCGCAGCTCGGCGTACACCAAAGCGCGTCTGGCGGACGATGGTCTTGATGAGCTGCGCTTCACCGGGTTGCTGACGCCGAAACGCGCGAAAGCAGGTAAATGCGTTACCCAGCTGCACTATGCCCGCCAGGGCATCGTCACGCCGGAGATGGAGTTTATCGCCATTCGTGAAAACATGGGCCGCGAGCGTATCCGCAGCGAGGTGTTACGCCACCAGCATCCGGGAGAAGGCTTCGGGGCACGTCTGCCGGAAAACATCACGCCGGAGTTTGTGCGTGATGAAGTGGCCGCTGGCCGCGCGATTATCCCTGCCAACATCAATCACCCGGAATCTGAACCAATGATCATTGGCCGCAACTTCCTGGTGAAGGTCAACGCCAATATCGGCAACTCAGCCGTGACCTCCTCCATTGAAGAAGAGGTGGAAAAACTGGTCTGGTCGACACGCTGGGGCGCGGACACGGTGATGGATCTCTCCACCGGGCGCTACATCCACGAAACCCGCGAGTGGATCCTGCGCAATAGCCCGGTGCCTATCGGAACGGTGCCCGTTTATCAGGCACTGGAGAAGGTGAACGGTATTGCCGAAGACCTTACCTGGGAAGCCTTCCGCGACACGCTGCTGGAGCAGGCCGAGCAGGGAGTCGACTACTTCACCATTCATGCGGGCGTGCTGCTGCGCTACGTGCCGATGACGGCGAAGCGTCTGACCGGTATTGTCTCGCGCGGCGGCTCTATCATGGCCAAATGGTGCCTGTCGCACCATAAAGAAAACTTCCTCTACGAACACTTCCGCGAGATCTGTGAAATCTGTGCCGCGTACGATGTCTCCCTGTCGCTGGGCGACGGCCTGCGTCCGGGCTCCATTCGTGATGCCAACGACGAAGCGCAGTTTGCCGAACTGCATACCCTGGGTGAGCTGACCAAAATCGCCTGGGAGTATGACGTGCAGGTGATGATTGAAGGCCCGGGACACGTGCCAATGCAGATGATCCGCCGCAACATGACCGAAGAGCTGGAGCACTGCCACGAAGCGCCGTTCTATACCCTGGGGCCGTTGACCACGGATATCGCTCCGGGCTATGACCACTTCACCTCCGGGATTGGTGCGGCGATGATCGGCTGGTTCGGCTGCGCCATGCTCTGCTATGTGACGCCGAAAGAGCACCTCGGCCTGCCCAACAAAGAAGATGTGAAGCAGGGGCTGATCACCTACAAAATCGCCGCTCACGCCGCGGATCTGGCCAAAGGCCACCCTGGCGCGCAAATCCGCGACAACGCCATGTCGAAGGCGCGCTTTGAATTCCGCTGGGAAGACCAGTTCAACCTGGCGCTCGATCCTTTCACTGCCCGCGCGTATCACGATGAAACTCTGCCGCAGGAGTCGGGTAAAGTGGCGCACTTCTGCTCCATGTGCGGGCCAAAATTCTGCTCGATGAAAATCAGCCAGGAAGTGCGTGACTACGCCGCCGCGCAAACCATTGAAGTGGGTATGGCGGATATGTCAGAAACCTTCCGCGCGAAGGGCGGCGAAATCTACCTCAAAAAAGAGGAGGCGTAATGTATCAGCCTGATTTCCCTTCCGTTCCCTTCCGTTTAGGGCTCTATCCTGTGGTGGACAGCGTGGCGTGGATCGAACGCCTGCTGGCGTGCGGCGTTCGCACAATCCAGTTGCGCATCAAGGATAAACGTGATGACGAGGTGGAGGCCGATGTGGTCGCCGCCATCGCGCTGGGGCGTCGCTACGACGCGCGCCTGTTTATCAACGACTACTGGCGACTGGCCGTTAAGCACCAGGCGTACGGTGTGCATCTGGGTCAGGAGGATCTGGAAACAACGGACCTGAGCGCTATCCGGGACGCTGGATTAAGACTGGGGGTGTCAACACACGACGACATGGAGATCGACGTGGCGCTGGCGGCTCGCCCTTCGTACATCGCACTTGGCCATGTTTTTCCGACGCAGACCAAACAGATGCCCTCTGCCCCACAGGGGCTGACGCAGCTGGCGGCGCACGTTAAACGCCTTGCCGATTACCCTACCGTCGCGATCGGAGGGATCAGCCTGGAACGCGCTCCTGCCGTGCTGGATACCGGTGTCGGCAGTATCGCTGTCGTCAGCGCCATTACCCAGGCGGCAGACTGGCAGGCCGCCACCGCACAGCTGTTAAAGCTGGCAGGAGCAGGCGATGAATGATCGTGATTTTATGCGCTACAGCCGCCAGATCCTGCTGGAGGATATCGCCATTGACGGGCAGCAAAAGCTGCTCGCCAGCCGGGTCCTGATTGTTGGTCTGGGCGGATTAGGCGCTCCTGCCGCGCTCTATCTGGCAGGCGCGGGCGTGGGCACGCTGGTTCTGGCCGATGATGACGAGGTACATATCAGTAACCTGCAGCGACAAATCCTCTTCACCACGGAGGATGTTAACCAGCCCAAAGCGCAAATCACCCGCAAAAGGCTGAAGCAGTTGAACCCGGACATCACGCTCATCGCGCACCAGGAGCGGCTCCACGGCGACACTCTGCAGCGCGAAGTCGCCCTTGCTGATGCGGTGCTGGACTGCACCGACAATATGGCGACCCGCCAGGCCATAAACGCCGCCTGCGTGGCACAGAATACGCCACTTATCACCGCCAGCGCGGTCGGTTTCGGCGGGCAGATGATGGTATTGACCCCGCCCTGGGCGCAGGGCTGTTATCGCTGCCTGTGGCCGGATGATGCCGAGCCGGAGCGCAACTGCCGCACCGCGGGCATACTGGGCCCGGTGGTGGGCGTGATGGGGACCCTGCAGGCGCTGGAAGCCATTAAATTGCTCAGCGGTATGGAAACAGAGCGCAATACGCTGCGGCTGTTTGATGCCCGCTCCAGCGGCTGGCGTCACCTGGCACTGCACCGCGCCAGCCACTGTCCGGTGTGCGGAGGCCGCAATGCGCATTCTGTTTAATGATGAGCCGATGAAATTCGATGACGGTCTCACCGTTGCCGCGCTGCTCGAGAAGCTGCGCCAGCTCAAGCCTGGAACGGCGCTGGCGCTTAATCAACAGATCCTGCCGCGTGAGCAGTGGGAACATCAGCAGGTGAGCGAAGGCGACCAGATCCTGCTGTTTCAGGTTATCGCCGGGGGCTGAGATGTTACGTATTGCTGATAAAGTCTTTGATTCACATCTGTTTACCGGGACCGGAAAATTCGCCTCGCCGCAGCTGATGGTGGATGCCATCCGTGAAAGCGGCAGCCAGCTGGTGACGCTGGCGCTCAAGCGCGTCGATCTGCGCCATCACAGCGACGCCATTCTGGCACCGTTGCTGGATGCTGGCGTTACCCTGCTGCCCAACACCTCCGGTGCGAAAACGGCTGAAGAAGCGATTTTTGCGGCTCAGTTGGCCCGTGAAGCGCTGGGTACCCACTGGCTGAAACTGGAAATACATCCGGATGCGCGCTGGCTGTTGCCCGACCCCATCGAAACGTTAAAAGCGGCCGAAAAGCTGGTGCAGCAAGGCTTTACCGTTCTGCCCTACTGCGGGGCCGATCCCGTGCTGTGTAAACGGCTGGAAGAGGTCGGCTGCGCTGCCGTCATGCCGCTGGGCGCCCCAATTGGTTCTAATCAGGGACTGGAGACCCGCGCCATGCTGGAGATCATCATTGAGCAAGCCACCGTGCCGGTGGTGGTGGATGCAGGCATTGGCGTGCCCAGCCATGCCGCCCAGGCGCTGGAGATGGGAGCAAGTGCCGTGCTGGTGAACACAGCCATTGCGGTCGCCGACGACCCCATCAGGATGGCTCGTGCGTTCCGCATGGCCGTGGAGGCCGGCTTGCTGGCACGAGAGTCTGGCCCGGGAACGCGCAGTTTTCAGGCACAGGCCACCAGCCCGTTGACCGGCTTTCTGGAGGCGCTCTCATGACCACCTTTACCGACCGCTGGCGGCAGCTTAACTGGGACGATATTGCCCTGCGTATCAACAGTAAAACGCAGGCTGATGTGGAGCGCGCCTTACAAGCCCGTCACCTGTCCCGCGACGATATGATGGCCCTGCTCTCTCCGGCGGCGAGCACCTTTCTTGAGCCGATGGCCCAGCGCGCTCAGAGGCTCACCCGCCAGCGTTTTGGCAACACGGTGAGCTTTTACGTACCGCTCTACCTCTCTAACCTGTGCGCGAATGACTGCACCTACTGCGGCTTCTCCATGAGCAACCGCATCAAGCGGAAAACACTCGATGAGAGTGAAATCGCCCGTGAGTGTGCCGCCATCCGTGAAATGGGTTTTGAGCATCTCCTGCTGGTCACGGGTGAACACCAGAGCAAAGTCGGGATGAACTATTTTCGACAGCACCTTCCGGCCATTCGCCGTCAGTTCGCGTCGCTACAGATGGAGGTTCAACCCCTGTCGCAGGAGGAATACGCGGAGCTTAAAACCCTCGGGCTGGACGGAGTGATGGTGTATCAGGAAACCTACCACGAGGCGACGTATGCCCGGCATCACCTGAAGGGAAAGAAACAGGATTTCTTCTTCCGGCTGGAGACCCCGGACAGGCTGGGCCGGGCCGGGATCGACAAAATCGGTCTGGGCGCGCTGATTGGGCTGTCAGATAGCTGGCGAGTGGATTGCTACATGGTAGCGGAACACCTGCTATGGCTGCAGCAGCACTACTGGCAAAGCCGTTACTCCATCTCTTTCCCACGCTTGCGGCCGTGTACGGGAGGTGTTGAACCCGCCTCGGTAATGGACGAACGTCAGCTGGTCCAGGCCATCTGTGCGTTTCGCCTGCTTGCCCCGGAGGTTGAACTATCCCTCTCGACGCGTGAATCTCCTGCGTTTCGTGACCGCGTGATCCCGCTTGCGATTAACAACGTCAGTGCGTTCTCCAAAACGCAGCCAGGGGGCTACGCCGACGACCATCCGGAGCTGGAACAATTTGCGCCACATGATGGTCGACGGCCAGAAGCGGTTGCCGCCGCCCTGACCGCGCAGGGGTTACAACCAGTCTGGAAAGACTGGGATAGTTGGCTGGGAAGAGCCTCGCAAATGCGTTGAAACGCGCTGCAAGCCGGTAAAAAATTGTCGAGGCGCTCTGGAGAGTCACAACCGGACGATTGTCATCTATCGTCCGGTTTTTTATTGTCATGCCGTCAGCAACGGAAGCTGACCAGGGCGAAAAGCTTCTTCCTCGTTTCGCCCTGCCTCTGATTCATTGCACACGCCGCCCGCCAGTGAATGAGTATTTTCTTAATGCTTCTTAAGATAAATCATCTCATCTGAAACTGTGTTCCGTATAATTCACAGCTAACCGCAGGACAGCGACTATGCTGAGAGGATATCGGCAGACGAAAAACTCACCATCAGGATTGATGTACAACTCATGGCACTTCACAGCAGAAAGCTCTCTTTTACCCGACCCATTATGCTCAGCTTTGCGGGGATCCTGTGCAGTTTTGCGCTGATCGCGGTCGTGGTTACCCTTTCACAACAAAAAGATTTTCTTGAGGATTATCATAAGATTAATGGTAACTTCACCCACAACCTGGCGGTGAACTACACCGAATCTATCCTGCGTGAAAACGACTATATCCTTGGGCGTTCGGCGCTCTATTTTGCACGCAACGACACGCTGAACGAGATGCTGAACGTCAATCCGTCGCAGGGTTTACAGATGTTGATGCATCTACAGAACCTGATGCCGACCGTCTCTTCCATTTCTCTGACAGACACCCAGGGCCGTTATCTGCGCGCGCCGGAGGTACTTCCCACGGAAAAGAGCAAAACCTTCGATCCCCGGACGCGTCCATGGTTCATCGCCCAGGCGGAAGCCAGCATCTTCAGCCACTATACCCGCCCCTACATGGACTATTTTACCGGGCATCCCACGGTCACTCTTTATAAGCCGTTGATTTCGCCGGAAGGACGGCTCAAGGGTACAATAGCATTTCATCTCGATTTGACCTCCATGGGGTTTACCCTTCGTCAGATGGTAGCGCCTGTACAAGGGGAATTCTTTGTTGTCGAACGCGACGGTGCCGTGGTGCTTCATCCTGATCCGGGCGCACTCTTCAAGCAGTACGTGAGCGAAGCGCTGATGGACAAAATGACCAGCGGCGAAGGCCATCTGTATGATAAAAAAACCAAAGCCTGGTATTACTACTACTCCTTCACCAACCCGGACTGGTTTGTCATCTACCGGGTTTCGGGCGCAACGCTCACCGACATTACCCGCCATGAGACCACTATCGTCGGCTGGGGTTTTGCGCTGGCGGCCATCATTATCATCCTCTTCGGTCTGTACCTGCGCCATGAGTCGCGTACCGTGCTGATGACGATTATCAACGCCATCAAAACCGGCGACGTCAACCAGGCTCCGCGTCTGGAAGCGATGCTTAGCCATACTATCCAGTCCAACAAAGCGCGTGAGATGGCCTATGTGCGCCAGGCCACCCATGATGCACTCACCGGCTGCAAAAACCGCCGGGCATTTGATAGCGATGTGGATGAGCTACTCAGTGCCCACCAGCCTTTCGCTCTGGCGCTGATTGACATCGACAACTTTAAATCGATTAACGACACCTGGGGTCACCTGAGCGGTGATATCGTCCTGCGTAACGTGGCGCGTGAAGGGATCCAGATAATGCAGCCGCACAACGTCTCGGTTTACCGCTACGGTGGAGAAGAGTTTGCAGTGATTTTCCAGGCTGACCAGATCGCTAGCGCATTCTCGTTACTGGACGCGTGGCGTACCGCCGTTGAAAAACGCGTCTGGCGGGAAGAAAACCTGCGGGTAACGTTCAGTGCCGGTCTGGGAGAATGGCATTTCGAACCGCTGGAAGAACTGGTGGGGAGCGTAGATAACGCCCTCTACAGCGCGAAACAACAGGGAAAAAACCGCATTATTCGAACGTCCGTCGGCTGATTTTCGCTGCCCGGCGCAAAATTGTAACCGGTTTCAGAAAAATGCCGATTTCTTTGTGATGCCTGACACACAATCACGGTAAAGCGGTTGTTGAAGCACTCTGCACGGGATAATTATCAATAAACACATGTAGATCGAGGCTGATTATGAAGAACATCGTTTTATGCTGTGCAGCGGGAATGTCAACGAGCATGCTGGTTCAACGTATGAAAGACGCCGCGCAGAAAAAAGGGGTTGAAGTCACCATTAAAGCCGTTCCGGTCGCGGAATTTAAAGACAACATCGCGACGGCCGACATCGTATTACTGGGGCCACAGGTTAAATACGAGCAGGCGAAACTTCAGGCCCAGGCCGAGCCGCTGGGTAAAAAGGTCGCGGTGATCGACATGATGGATTACGGCATGATGAAAGGTGATGCCGTACTGGAAAAAGCGCTCAAACTGCTGGAGTCATAATGGAAGACTTAGAAACGACAATCATGGAACTGCTGGTCAACGCGGGTGCGGCGCGCAGTGCTGCCCTGACGGCATTACAGATGGCGCGTAAAGGTGACTTTGACGGGGCCGAAAAGGCGATGGAAGAGTCGCGCGAGTATGTGAAGCATGCACACACCATCCAGACACAGCTTATTGGTCTTGATGAAGGCACCGGGAAGCTTCCGGTTAACCTGATTACCGTCCATTCTCAGGATCACCTGATGAACGCGATGGTCATCCAGGATCTGGCGGGCGATATGATTGAGCTTTATCGACGCATCCCGTTGCTAAATTAAAAGCTACAGCTGTAAAAAAACCCGCCGAGGCGGGTTTTTTTATTTACGGCATCAACGATTACTCGTTGTCGGAACCGCCCAGACCTGCGTTCAGCAGCTCTGCCAGACTCGCGGATGCATCTTCAGCAGTCACCTGCGGTGCAGCTGGCAGTTCGCCTGCAGCACGACGACGCATACGATCCTGATGGTACGCATAACCGGTACCCGCCGGGATCAGACGACCCACGATAACGTTCTCTTTCAGACCGCGCAGTTCATCACGTTTACCTGCAACAGCGGCTTCGGTCAGGACACGAGTGGTTTCCTGGAACGATGCTGCAGAGATGAAGGACTCGGTTGCCAGAGACGCTTTGGTGATACCCAGCAGATCGCGCGAGAAGGTCGCACCGATTTTGCCGTTCGCTTCCAGTTCGCGGTTAGCGATCTTGACGCGTGAGTACTCAACCTGCTCGCCTTCCAGGAACTCGGAGCTGCCCGCGTTCTCGATGGTCGCTTTACGCAGCATCTGACGAACGATAACTTCGATGTGTTTATCGTTAATCTTAACGCCCTGCAGACGGTATACGTCCTGTACTTCGTTAACAATGTAACGCGTAACAGCATGCACACCACGCAGACGCAGGATGTCGTGCGGCGCTTCTGGACCGTCGGAAACCACGTCACCACGTTCTACGCGTTCACCTTCGAACACGTTGAGCTGACGCCACTTAGGAATCATCTCTTCGTACGGCTCGCTGCCATCTACCGGGGTGATAACCAGACGGCGTTTACCTTTGGTCTCTTTACCGAAGGAGATGATACCGCTGATTTCAGCCAGGATTGCCGGCTCTTTCGGACGACGTGCTTCGAACAGATCCGCAACGCGTGGCAGACCACCGGTGATGTCCTTGGTACCGCCGGATTCCTGAGGAATACGCGCCAGGGTGTCACCAGAGCTGATCTGTACGCCATCTTCCAGCTGTACAATCGCTTTACCAGGCAGGAAGTACTGCGCAGGCATATCGGTACCTGGGATCAGAACGTCGTTACCCTGAGCATCAACGATTTTCAGTGCAGGACGCAGATCTTTACCGCCGGTAGTACGTTCAGCAGAATCCAGAACCACCAGAGAAGACAGACCGGTCAGCTCGTCAGTCTGACGAGTAATGGTCTGGCCGTCGATCATGTCAGTGAAGCGGATGAAACCACTCACTTCGGTGATAACTGGCATGGTGTGTGGATCCCAGTTTGCAACGGTTTCACCGCCGGCAACCTGCTCGCCATCACCTTTCGCCATAACAGCACCGTAAGGCACTTTATAGCTCTCTTTGGTACGACCGAATTCGTCAATCAGCTTCAGTTCGGTGTTACGAGAAGTGATAACCAGTTTACCGCTGGAGTTCACAACCGATTTCGCGTTGCTGAGCTTGATGCTACCTTTGTTTTTCACCTGGATGCTGGATTCAGCAGCCGCACGAGATGCCGCACCACCGATGTGGAACGTACGCATCGTCAGCTGTGTACCCGGCTCACCGATGGACTGTGCCGCGATAACGCCGATGGCTTCACCTTTGTTGATGATGTGGCCACGTGCCAGGTCACGACCGTAGCAGTGCGCACATACACCAAAGTCGGTGTCACAGGATACAACGGAACGCACTTTCACGGAGTCAACAGAGTTCGCTTCCAGCAGGTCACACCACTGTTCGTGCAGCAGCGTGTTGCGTGGAACCAGAATGTCTGCGGTACCCGGCTTCAGAATGTCTTCCGCGGTAACACGACCCAGTACGCGATCGCGCAGTGGCTCTTTAACATCACCACCCTCGATAACCGGGGTCATGGTGATACCTTCAAGGGTGCCACAATCGTCTTCGGTCACCACCAGATCCTGCGCAACGTCAACCAGACGACGCGTCAGATAACCGGAGTTCGCTGTTTTCAGTGCGGTATCCGCCAGACCTTTACGCGCACCGTGCGTGGAGATGAAGTACTGGAGTACGTTCAGACCTTCACGGAAGTTCGCGGTGATTGGCGTTTCGATGATGGAGCCATCTGGCTTCGCCATCAGACCACGCATACCTGCCAGCTGACGAATCTGTGCTGCAGAACCACGCGCACCGGAGTCGGCCATCATGTAAATGCTGTTGAAGGAAACCTGCTGCTCTTCTACGCCGTCACGGTTAATCACGGTTTCGGTTTGCAGGTTATCCATCATCGCTTTGGATACACGATCGTTCGCCGCAGCCCAGATATCGATAACTTTGTTGTAGCGTTCGCCCGCGGTTACCAGACCAGACTGGAACTGCTCCTGGATTTCCGCAACTTCAGCTTCTGCTTCAGAGATGATCTCGTGTTTCTTCTCTGGGATGACCATGTCATCGATACCAACAGATGCACCTGAACGCGCTGCATAAGCAAAGCCGGTGTACATTGTCTGGTCAGCGAAGATAACGGTCGGCTTCAGACCCAGAATGCGGTAACAGGTGTTCAGCATTTTGGAGATCGCTTTCTTACCCAGCGCCTGGTTGACGATGGAGAAAGGCAGACCTTTCGGTACGATCATCCACAGAATGGCACGGCCGATAGTCGTGTCTTTCAGGCTGGTTTTCGCAACGAATTCGCCGTTAGCATCTTTTTCGTATTCAGTGATACGCACTTTAACGCGCGCATGCAGAGAGGCCAGGCCAGCGCGATAAATACGCTCAGCTTCTTTCGGGCCAGTCAGCACCATGCCTTCGCCTTTAGCGTTAACACAGTCACGGGTCATGTAGTACAGACCCAATACAACGTCCTGAGAAGGAACGATGATTGGTTCACCGTTCGCTGGAGACAGGATGTTGTTGGTAGACATCATCAGCGCACGCGCTTCGAGCTGGGCTTCCAGCGTCAGCGGTACGTGAACAGCCATCTGGTCACCATCGAAGTCGGCGTTATACGCCGCACAAACCAGTGGGTGCAGCTGAATAGCTTTACCTTCGATCAGGACTGGCTCAAATGCCTGGATACCCAGACGGTGCAGAGTTGGTGCACGGTTCAGCAGTACCGGGTGTTCGCGGATCACTTCGTCCAGGATATCCCAAACGACAGCTTCTTCACGCTCAACCATTTTCTTAGCGGCTTTGATGGTGGTGGCGAGTCCTCGCAGTTCCAGTTTGCCGTAGATGAATGGTTTGAACAGCTCCAGTGCCATTTTCTTCGGCAGACCGCACTGATGCAGACGCAGGTATGGACCTACGGTGATTACAGAACGACCGGAGTAGTCAACACGCTTACCGAGCAGGTTCTGACGGAAACGACCCTGTTTACCTTTGATCATGTCGGCCAAAGATTTCAGAGGACGTTTGTTAGAACCGGTGATCGCACGACCGCGACGACCGTTATCCAGCAGGGCATCTACCGCTTCCTGCAGCATACGTTTTTCGTTGCGTACGATGATATCCGGCGCAGCCAGATCCAGCAGACGTTTCAGACGGTTGTTACGGTTGATCACGCGACGATACAGATCGTTCAGATCGGACGTTGCGAAACGACCACCATCCAGCGGAACCAGCGGACGCAGATCTGGCGGCAGAACCGGCAGAACGGTCAGGATCATCCACTCTGGCTTGTTACCAGACTGAACGAACGCTTCCAGCAGTTTGATACGCTTGGTCAGCTTTTTACGCTTGGTTTCGGAGTTGGTTTCGTTCAGCTCTTCACGCAGCTGCTCGCACTCTTGCTCCAGATCCATGCTCTTCAGCAGGGCCTGAATAGCTTCCGCACCCATCTTCGCGTCGAATTCGTCACCGAACTCTTCCAGCGCGTCCAGATACTGCTCTTCAGTCAGGATCTGGTGACGTTCCAGGTTCGTCATCCCGCCTTCGATAACCACATAAGATTCGAAGTACAGAACACGTTCGATATCGCGCAGCGGCATATCCAGCAGCAGGCCGATACGGGACGGCAGAGATTTCAGGAACCAGATGTGAGCAGTCGGAGACGCCAGCTCGATGTGGCCCATGCGCTCACGGCGCACTTTGGTCTGGGTCACTTCAACGCCGCACTTCTCACAGATCACACCACGGTGTTTCAGGCGCTTGTACTTACCGCACAGGCACTCGTAATCTTTTACTGGCCCGAAAATACGTGCACAGAAAAGGCCGTCACGCTCAGGTTTGAACGTACGGTAGTTGATGGTTTCCGGCTTTTTAACTTCACCGAAAGACCATGAACGGATCATGTCTGGCGAAGCCAGAGCAATTTTGATCGCATCAAACTCTTCGGTTTTAGTTTGCGCTTTCAGAAACTTTAATAAGTCTTTCACGGATTTGCTCCCGTCGGAGTTAGCACACTCTGCTGTCGGGCGTTAACCCGACAGCAGTGACCTGTTTGAGCGAGAATTACTCGTCTTCCAGTTCGATGTTGATACCCAGCGAACGAATCTCTTTCAACAGTACGTTGAAGGACTCTGGCATGCCCGGTTCCATCTGATGGTTGCCGTCCACGATGTTCTTATACATCTTGGTACGACCGTTCACGTCATCAGACTTAACGGTGAGCATTTCCTGCAGGGTGTATGCTGCGCCGTATGCTTCCAGCGCCCACACTTCCATCTCCCCGAAGCGCTGACCACCGAACTGTGCCTTACCACCCAGCGGCTGCTGAGTAACCAGGCTGTAAGAACCGGTAGAACGAGCGTGCATTTTGTCGTCGACCAGGTGGTTCAGTTTCAGCATGTACATGTAACCTACGGTTACCGGACGCTCGAACTGTTCACCGGTACGGCCGTCAAACAGTGTAATCTGACCAGACGTTGGCAGACCACCCAGTTGCAGCAGCTCTTTAATTTCAGCTTCTTTTGCACCGTCGAATACCGGCGTTGCAATTGGCATACCTTTGCGCAGGTTCTCTGCCAGACGCAGCACTTCTTCATCACTGAAGGTGTTCAGGTCGACTTTCTGACGCACATCGGTGCCCAGATCGTAGGCACGCTGGATGAATTCGCGCAGTTTCGCGACTTCCTGCTGCTGTTTCAGCATGGCGTTAATCTTGTCGCCGATACCTTTCGCAGCCATACCCAGGTGGGTTTCCAGAATCTGACCGATGTTCATACGAGACGGTACGCCCAGCGGGTTCAGTACGATATCTACCGGCGTACCGTTAGCATCGTGCGGCATATCTTCGATCGGGTTGATCTTAGAGATAACACCCTTGTTACCGTGACGACCTGCCATCTTATCACCAGGCTGGATCTGACGTTTAACAGCCAGATACACCTTAACAATCTTCAGCACGCCTGGTGCCAGATCGTCGCCCTGAGTGATTTTGCGGCGTTTCGCTTCGAGTTTTTTCTCGAACTCGTGTTTCAGTTCGTCATACTGCTCAGCCAGCTGTTCCAGCTGATTTTGTTTCTCTTCGTCGGTCAGGCCCAGTTCCAGCCAGCGATCGCGTGGCAGTTTGTCGAGCTTCTCAGCTTCAACGCCACCGGCAACCAGCACCGCATAGATACGGCTGAACAGACCCGCTTCGAGGATCTGCAGTTCTTCAGACAGGTCTTTCTTAGCCTGTTTGAGCTGCATCTCTTCGATTTCCAGCGCACGTTTATCTTTCTCAACGCCGTCACGGGTGAAGACCTGAACGTCGATAACCGTACCGGAAACACCGTTTGGTACGCGCAGAGAAGAGTCTTTAACGTCAGACGCTTTCTCACCGAAGATTGCACGCAGCAGTTTCTCTTCTGGCGTCAGCTGGGTTTCACCTTTCGGCGTTACCTTACCAACCAGAATGTCGCCGCCGGTCACTTCCGCACCGATGTAAACGATACCGGATTCATCCAGTTTGGAGAGCGCAGCTTCACCCACGTTAGGGATGTCAGCGGTGATCTCTTCTGGCCCCAGCTTGGTGTCACGGGACACACAGGCCAGTTCCTGAATGTGGATGGTGGTGAAACGATCTTCCTGTACCACACGTTCGGAGACGAGGATGGAGTCTTCGAAGTTGTAACCGTTCCACGGCATGAACGCTACGCGCATGTTCTGACCGAGCGCCAGTTCACCGAGGTCGGTGGACGGACCGTCTGCCAGCACGTCGCCGCGCTCAACTGGCTCACCCAGAGATACGCAAGGCATCTGGTTGATACAGGTGTTCTGGTTAGAACGGGTGTATTTGGTCAGGTTGTAGATGTCGATACCCGCTTCGCCCGGATACATCTCGTCTTCGTTAACTTTGATAACGATACGGGATGCGTCAACGTACTGAACGGTACCGCCACGCTTAGCCACTGCAGTAACACCGGAGTCAACGGCAACAGCACGTTCCATACCGGTACCAACCAGCGGCTTATCAGCACGCAGAGTTGGAACGGCCTGACGTTGCATGTTCGCACCCATCAATGCACGGTTGGCGTCATCGTGTTCCAGGAACGGGATCAGGGACGCACCGACGGATACCACCTGCTGGGTGGATACGTCCATGTAGTCAACCTGGTCGCGGCTGAACAAGCTGGATTCGCCTTTGCTACGGCAGGTAACCAGATCTTCTACAAAGTGGCCTTCGTCATCCAGGTTGGAGTTCGCCTGAGCGATAACGTAGTTGCCTTCTTCAATAGCAGACAGGTAATGAATTTCGTCGGTAACAACACCGTCAGTCACTTTACGGTACGGGGTCTCAAGGAAACCGTATTCGTTTGTCTGTGCGTACACGGACAGGGAGTTGATCAGACCGATGTTTGGACCTTCAGGCGTTTCGATTGGACATACGCGACCGTAGTGAGTCGGGTGTACGTCTCGAACTTCGAAGCCTGCGCGTTCACGGGTCAGACCGCCTGGGCCGAGTGCAGAGATACGACGTTTGTGCGTAATCTCAGACAGCGGGTTGTTCTGGTCCATAAACTGAGACAGCTGGCTGGAACCGAAGAACTCTTTCACGGCTGCAGAAATCGGCTTGGCGTTGATCATATCCTGAGGCATCAGGGTATCCAGATCGCCTAAAGACAGACGCTCTTTCACCGCACGCTCTACACGCACCAGGCCAACGCGGAACTGGTTTTCCGCCATTTCGCCTACGGAACGGATACGACGGTTGCCGAGGTGGTCGATGTCGTCCACTTCGCCTTTACCGTTACGGATATCAATGAGCTTCTTCATCACTTCGATGATGTCGTCTTTGCTCAGGATACCGGAACCTTCGATCTCATCGCGCAGCAGAGAACGGTTGAACTTCATACGACCAACCGCAGACAGATCGTAGCGGTCTTCAGAGAAGAACAGGTTCTCGAACAGGCTTTCAGCCGCTTCGCGAGTTGGTGGCTCCCCAGGGCGCATCATGCGGTAGATTTCTACCAGCGCGCTCAGACGATCGTTGGTTGGGTCGACGCGTACAGTCTCAGAGATGTACGGACCGTGGTCCAGATCGTTAGTGAACAGCGTTTCGATACGTTTGTGGCCAGCCTGACTCAGCTTAGCCAGCAGATCCAGGCTCAGCTCCATGTTAGCCGGGCAGATCAGCTCGCCAGTTGATTCATCAACGTAATCTTTCGCGGCTACTTTTCCTGCAATGTATTCAACCGGAACTTCGATGTGTTTGATATCATCTTTTTCCAGCTGACGGATGTGGCGCGCGGTAATACGGCGACCTTTTTCCACATACACTTTGCCGTCGGCTTCGATGTCGAACGACGCGGTCTCACCACGCAGACGCTCCGGCACCAGCTCCATCTGCAGCTTGTTGTCGCGGATTTCAAAGATCACTTTTTCAAAGAACAGGTCCAGGATCTGTTCAGTGGTATAGTTCAGTGCGCGCAGAATGATGGTTGCAGGCAGTTTACGACGACGGTCGATACGGACAAACAGGTTGTCTTTTGGATCGAACTCGAAGTCCAGCCATGAACCACGGTAAGGAATGATGCGCGCGTTATACAGTACTTTACCGGAAGAGTGTGTTTTACCTTTATCGCTGTCGAAGAAGACGCCCGGGCTACGGTGCAGCTGGGAAACGATAACACGCTCAGTACCGTTGATAACGAAAGTACCGTTGTCTGTCATGAGTGGAATTTCACCCATGTAGACTTCTTGTTCTTTAATGTCTTTAACAGTGCCTTCCGGCGCTTCGCGCTCGTAGATCACCAGACGCAGTTTTACGCGCAGCGGTGCGGAATAGGTCACGCCACGGATCTGACATTCCTGAACGTCAAACACCGGTTCGCCAAGGCGGTAGCTGACGTACTGCAGCTCGGAGTTACCGCTGTAGCTCTGAATTGGGAACACGGAACGGAAGGCTGCTTCCAGACCGTACTGCCCTTCAGGATCTTGCTCGATAAACTTCTGGAACGAGTCAAGCTGGATAGAAAGGAGATATGGAATGTCCAGAACTTGTGGACGTTTACCAAAATCCTTACGAATACGTTTTTTCTCGGTATAGGAGTAAACCATAGGGTTCCTCAGCTCGCTGACAAGTCGACCCATCTGTCCGACGAAGGGACAGTTTGTGCAACACCATTTTGTGGACCGGAAAATTGAATACTTTCCGCAATACCTGTTGCTATCACGCTTAAACCATTTCATTGCGATTTACACAGAGCGAGCACCCTGTCGCAGTATATTAAGTCGTCGATAGAAACAAGCATTGAAAGACACATCGATAGTCAAACAGTGTGAAATGCTACCGAGGCCTTACAGCGCAAAAAGGCTGGTGACTAAAAAGTCACCAGCCATCAGCCTAATTACTTAGGCTGCAACCAGAAAAGTTGGCTTATTTAACTTCAACTTCAGCGCCAGCTTCTTCCAGAGATTTTTTCAGTGCTTCTGCGTCGTCTTTGCTCACGCCTTCTTTCAGCGCAGCTGGAGCAGATTCTACCAGGTCTTTAGCTTCTTTCAGACCCAGACCGGTAGCGCCACGAACAGCTTTGATTACTGCAACTTTGTTCGCGCCAGCAGCTTTCAGAATTACGTCGAATTCAGTTTTCTCTTCAGCAGCGTCAGCAGCTGGGCCAGCAGCAACAGCTACAGCAGCAGCAGCAGAAACACCGAATTTTTCTTCCATTGCAGAGATCAGCTCAACAACGTCCATTACGGACATAGCGGATACTGCTTCAATGATTTGATCTTTAGTGATAGACATTTAAATTGTTCCTGAATATCAGAATAAGTTTATACGTAAGCAGATGCTTTATAAAGATAACTGCGATTAAGCAGCTTCTTTCGCATCGCGTACAGCAGCCAGAGTACGAACCAGTTTGCCAGCCGAAGCTTCTTTCATGGTTGCCATCAGGCGTGCAATTGCTTCTTCGTAGGTCGGCAGAGTTGCCAGGCGGTCGATCTGAGACGCCGGGATCAGCTCACCTTCAAAGGCAGCGGCTTTGACCTCAAATTTTGCATTCGCTTTCGCGAACTCTTTGAACAGACGAGCAGCAGCGCCCGGGTGTTCCATAGAGTATGCAATCAGGGTCGGACCAACAAACGTGTCTTTCAGGCACTCAAAAGAGGTACCTTCAACAGCACGGCGCAGCAGGGTGTTACGAACAACACGCATGTAAACGCCAGCTTCACGACCTGCTTTACGCAGTTCAGTCATTTTATCTACAGTTACGCCACGGGAATCCGCAACTACTGCAGACAGCGCGCCTTTGGCTACTTCGCTGACTTCAGCAACAATCGCTTGTTTGTCTTGAAGATTTAAAGCCATTAGCTTTTGCTCCTGGATGTTTGCCGGAACTCATGTTCCGGAACTCACTTCACTCTTCCCAACGGAAAGAGCGTCTTAATACGGTGAGCAGAAACAAGCCAGAATATCCAAAAATAATCTTAGCGTTCTGTCACCGTCTACGCAGGGGATTAAGTCTCTTGCGAAACACCTGCGGTCTTCGACGGAGGCCTGGATTAGGCCAGGCTCCAACGAACAATTCTTTTAGCCGCTAACTTTCGTTAGCAAACGTGGGGGTAAGATTGTAGACAAAATCACCGCCCACGTAAAGGCATTAGTTTGCAGCAGCGCTCAGGCCAGCCTGGTCAACTGCAACACCTGCACCCATGGTGGTGGAGATGCTAACTTTCTTGATGTACACGCCTTTCGCCTGAGTTGGTTTAGCTTTTTTCAGCGCAACCAGCAGAGCTTCCAGGTTTTCTTTCAGTTTGTCAGCGTCGAAGTCCACTTTACCGATGGTGGTGTGGATGATGCCGTTTTTGTCGTTACGATAACGAACCTGACCTGCTTTAGCGTTCTTAACCGCTTCAGCAACGTTAGGGGTTACAGTACCCACTTTCGGGTTTGGCATCAGGCCGCGTGGACCCAGAACCTGGCCCAGCTGGCCAACAACGCGCATTGCATCTGGAGATGCGATAACAACGTCAAAGTTCATTTCGCCTTTTTTGATCTGGTCAGCCAGATCTTCCATACCTACCAGTTCAGCGCCAGCAGCTTTAGCAGCTTCTGCGTTTGCACCCTGAGTAAATACAGCTACGCGAACGGAACGGCCAGTACCGTGTGGCAGTACAGTTGCACCACGAACGTTCTGATCAGATTTACGAGCATCGATGCCCAGGTTAACAGCAACGTCAACGCTTTCAACGAACTTAGCGGTAGCCAGTTCTTTCAGCAGAGCGATAGCTTCGTTGATGTCGTACTGTTTGGTCGCATCAACTTTGTCACGGATCACGGACATGCGCTTGGTCAGTTTAGCCATTTCTTAGTCCTCCACTACCAGGCCCATGGAACGTGCAGTACCTTCGATAGAGCGAGTCATCGCTTCAATGTCGGCACCAGTCATGTCGGCAGCTTTGGTCTGCGCGATTTCCTGCAGCTGAGCGCGGGAAATTTTACCCACTTTGTCTTTGTTCGGTTTACCGGAACCAGACTTGATACCAGCCGCTTTCTTCAGCAGAACTGCTGCAGGAGGGGTTTTGGTAACGAAAGTGAAAGAACGGTCAGCGTAAACAGTGATTACAACTGGGATTGGCAGACCTTTTTCCAGGGATTCAGTTTTGGCGTTAAACGCTTTACAGAATTCCATGATGTTCACACCCTGCTGACCCAGAGCTGGACCAACTGGTGGACTTGGGTTCGCCATACCAGCTGCAACCTGCAGCTTGACGTAGGCTTGTACTTTCTTAGCCATTCTAAAATCCTCTGATTGGGTGATAGCGCCTCAGCGAGGCTCCCCGTGAATAAAATCGTTTTACAGGCCGTGGCCCATAAAAACAAAAGGCGCGAAATTGTATTCCAATCTCGCGCCCTGTGCAACGATTAAATCGCCGCTTTTTTGATCGCTGCTTAGGCTTTTTCTACCTGGGCAAAGTCCAGTTCTACCGGGGTCGCACGACCGAAGATAGAAACAGAAACTTTCAGGCGGGATTTCTCGTAATCCACTTCCTCGACCACGCCATTAAAGTCAGCAAACGGACCGTCATTAACACGAACCATTTCACCCGGTTCAAACAGCGTTTTCGGACGCGGCTTATCACCCACCTGCTGCAGGCGGTTCATAATCGCATCAACTTCTTTGTCGCTGATTGGCGCCGGACGGTCAGACGTGCCGCCGATAAAGCCCATCACGCGCGGTACGCTGCGCACAAGGTGCCAGCTCGCGTCGTTCATAACCATCTGAACCAGCACGTAACCCGGGAAGAATTTACGCTCGCTTTTGCGGCGTTGGCCGCCACGGATCTCGACCACTTCTTCGGTCGGAACCATAACTTCGCCAAATAACTCTTCCATGTTGTGTAATTTGATATGCTCACGCAGCGACGTTGCTACGCGGCCTTCAAAACCGGAAAACGCCTGAACGACGTACCAGCGCTTTTTAGGGGCTTCAGACATCTCAGAACCTCAGGCCAGTGATAAAGGATACCAGGCGAACCAGAATACCATCCAGTCCCCACAGGATCAGTGACATTACAGCGGTTACCGCCGCTACGATCAGCGTGGTGTGCAATGTTTCCTGGCGAGTCGGCCAAATTACCTTACGGACTTCGGTACGCGCTTCGCGGGCAAAAGCGACAGTCGCTTTGCCTTTTGTCGTCAACAGCGCGACACCACCCGCTGCAGCAATCAGAATAACCACTGCAAGCGCACGTAGCGGCAGCATAATGTCACGATAAAGATAGTTGCCGACGATCGCTACGATCAGCAGAACGGCTACCACTACCCATTTCATCGCTTCCAGGCCGCGCCCGCTCCCTTGAGCTTCGGTATTCGCACTCATAAACCAACCTGTCAGAAGTATTCTACAAACATTTTCACCCCGCGATCGCGAGGCAAACCTAATCGAAATGCTAATTCGCTTTTCGAATTATACGCTCTCTGCAGAGCCTGTCTCAGCAATGATTATGACAAAAATAATCACTGATGAGCCAGGTTCTGGCGTGAAAGCGTGCAAAAAGGGCATCAAATGATGCCCTTTTATTGCGCATTGCGTCAAATGTTATCAGCAATTAGCCGAGAACTTTAGCAACCACGCCCGCGCCAACGGTACGGCCACCTTCACGGATTGCGAAACGCAGACCGTCGTCCATCGCGATTGGGTGGATCAGCGTCACAACCATCTTGATGTTGTCGCCTGGCATTACCATCTCTACGCCTTCTGGCAGTTCGATGGTACCGGTCACGTCAGTTGTACGGAAGTAGAACTGTGGAC
>NZ_JBXWCS010000023.1:0-26357 GCF_057320385.1 Enterobacter cloacae complex sp. 394F7
GTCCACAGTTCTACTTCCGTACAACTGACGTGACCGGTACCATCGAACTGCCAGAAGGCGTAGAGATGGTAATGCCAGGCGACAACATCAAGATGGTTGTGACTCTGATCCACCCAATCGCGATGGACGACGGTCTGCGTTTCGCAATCCGTGAAGGCGGCCGTACCGTTGGCGCGGGCGTGGTTGCTAAAGTTCTGGGCTAATTAATTATCCCCGAATAAAAAAGGACGCTTCGGCGTCCTTTTTTGTTTTCTTAGCGTATGTACTTGTCACAAATTTTCGCATTTTTTGTTTGCTCCCGCCCCGTATACTGGCGTTTGTGCTATTGTAATCATAACCATTCTCACTTACACTTTGCGCATATTTTGAACGGGAGTCTTTATGTACGTTTGTTTATGTAATGGTGTGAGTGACAAAAAAATACGTCAGGCCGTTCGACAGTTTCAGCCACAGTCCTTCCAGCAACTTCGCAAGTTTGTTCCAGTGGGAAATCAATGCGGTAAATGTGTACGCGCAGCGCGTGAAATCATGCAGGATGAACTGATGCAGATCCCGGAATACAAAGAGATCGCGTAAGCGCCCATCTTTTTTTTGACATCCCTGTAGCCCGATCTACGCTTCAATGAGTGGAAGCGGAGGGACTATATAATGAAAGGTGATGTTAAAATCATAAGTTATCTCAATAAATTATTGGGAAATGAGCTTGTCGCAATCAATCAGTATTTTCTCCATGCGAGAATGTTTAAAAACTGGGGCCTCATGCGCCTCAACGACGTTGAGTATCACGAATCCATCGATGAGATGAAACATGCCGATAAATATATCGAGCGTATTTTATTTCTCGAAGGCATCCCCAACCTGCAGGACCTCGGTAAACTCGGCATCGGTGAAGATGTTGAAGAGATGCTGCGATCCGATCTCAGACTTGAACTTGAAGGCGCAAAAGACCTTCGCGAAGCTATTGCCTACGCAGACAGCGTCCATGACTACGTTAGCCGCGATATGATGATCCAGATTCTGGCCGATGAAGAAGGGCATATCGACTGGCTGGAAACCGAGCTGGATCTCATTGGCAAAATTGGCCTGCAAAACTATCTCCAGTCGCAGATTAAAGTGGAAGATTAACGAGCGTCCGCCAACCTACGCATAAACCCGCTGCCGCCAGAAATGGCCCAAAAGGCAGTGGGTTTTTTAATGTCCGTGTGGCAGGGTTGGAAAACGAAGTCATAAGAAGATAGAGCAGCGCCAATAGTGCGGCAACCAGTGCCAGTTCGGGCAACACGCACCAACCATGCCATGCACCGAGTGCCGAAAGATACTTCACATCGCCATAGCCCATCCCTTCACGGCGAAATATTAGCCGATAACCCCA
This sequence comes from Enterobacter cloacae complex sp. 394F7, assembly GCF_057320385.1. Classification (NCBI taxonomy): domain Bacteria; kingdom Pseudomonadati; phylum Pseudomonadota; class Gammaproteobacteria; order Enterobacterales; family Enterobacteriaceae; genus Enterobacter; species Enterobacter cloacae complex sp. 394F7. The sequence continues at coordinate 1,373 of NZ_JBXWCS010000023.1, forward strand.
GTAGATCATGGCAAAGCCGACATACCCTGCCATCGCCCCGACCACTGCACCAGGCAGAAAATCAGGGTGAAGACAGAGTTGATAGAGCAAACCAGCCCATAACAGGGGACAGAGGTATTTATCAGGGAGAATGCCTGAGCGAATATCTTCACGCACCAGTAAACCTGAGAGAACAAAATAGATGAGCAGGAAGGGGAGGAGAGTAAGCATGAACGAAACCTCAAGGTGAATTTCAGCGAATACTCTTCACACCACGAATGCCTGGCAATAGCCAAAAAATGTAATTGCGTAGTGGTTTCATAAGAACAGAAGAAAGGGGACGGATTGCAGAAAATAGTGCGAGGCCTTACGCAAGGTACACCTTTAGTGCTTAAATTCTAAACGGCACTTGCGTCTTGCCCAGATTTACGTATAATGCGCGGGCTTGTCGTAATTGACGGCGGGTTCAATCTGAACCGGAGTGACTCATTTTGTTACTCAACAATGCTCCCAATTGGGGAGCTACGTAAGAACGGTTACACTCTCCCATCAATCGTAATGGGTTTGAGGAGTAATCATTTTCGTTTATAAAATAATTGGAGCTCTGGTCTCATGCAGAACCAAAGAATCCGTATCCGCCTTAAAGCGTTTGATCATCGTCTGATCGATCAATCAACCGCGGAAATCGTCGAGACTGCTAAGCGCACTGGTGCGCAAGTCCGTGGTCCGATCCCGCTGCCGACCCGCAAAGAGCGCTTCACCGTTCTGATCTCCCCGCACGTTAACAAAGACGCGCGTGATCAGTACGAAATCCGCACTCACAAGCGTCTGGTTGACATCGTTGAGCCAACTGAGAAAACCGTTGATGCTCTGATGCGTCTGGATCTGGCTGCCGGTGTAGACGTGCAGATCAGCCTGGGTTAATCAGGTCATCGAGCGATTGAGAGGTTGAAACAATGATTGGTTTAGTCGGTAAAAAAGTGGGTATGACCCGCATCTTCACTGAAGATGGCGTTTCTATCCCAGTAACCGTAATCGAAGTTGAAGCAAACCGCGTTACTCAGGTTAAAGATCTGGCTAACGATGGCTACCGCGCTATTCAGGTTACCACTGGTGCTAAAAAAGCTAACCGTGTAACCAAACCAGAAGCGGGTCACTTCGCTAAAGCTGGCGTTGAAGCTGGCCGTGGTCTGTGGGAATTCCGTCTTGCTGAAGGCGAAGAGTTCACCGTAGGTCAGGACATTAGCGTTGAGCTGTTTGCTGACGTTAAAAAAGTTGACGTAACCGGTACCTCTAAAGGTAAAGGTTTTGCTGGTACCGTTAAGCGCTGGAACTTCCGTACCCAGGACGCTACTCACGGTAACTCCTTGTCTCACCGCGTTCCGGGTTCTATCGGTCAGAACCAGACTCCGGGCAAAGTGTTCAAAGGCAAGAAAATGGCAGGTCAGCTGGGCAACGAACGTGTAACTGTTCAGAGCCTGGACGTAGTACGTGTTGACGCTGAGCGCAACCTGCTGCTGGTTAAAGGTGCGGTCCCGGGTGCAACCGGTAGCGACCTGATCGTTAAACCAGCTGTGAAGGCGTAAGGGGATAGCAATGGAATTAGTATTGAAAGACGCGCAGAGCGCGCTGACTGTTTCCGAAACTACCTTCGGTCGTGATTTCAACGAAGCGCTGGTTCACCAGGTTGTTGTTGCTTATGCAGCTGGTGCTCGTCAGGGTACTCGTGCTCAGAAGACTCGTGCTGAAGTAACTGGTTCTGGCAAAAAGCCATGGCGCCAGAAAGGTACCGGCCGTGCGCGTTCAGGTTCTATCAAGAGCCCGATCTGGCGTTCAGGTGGCGTGACCTTCGCTGCGCGTCCACAGGACCACAGTCAAAAAGTTAACAAAAAGATGTACCGCGGCGCGCTGAAAAGCATCCTGTCCGAACTGGTACGTCAGGATCGTCTGATCGTTGTCGAGAAGTTCTCTGTAGAAGCGCCTAAAACTAAGCTGCTGGCACAGAAACTGAAAGACATGGCTCTGGAAGATGTGCTGATCATCACCGGTGAGCTGGACGAGAACCTGTTCCTGGCCGCGCGCAACCTGCACAAGGTTGACGTACGCGACGCGACTGGTATCGACCCGGTTAGCCTGATCGCCTTCGACAAAGTCGTAATGACTGCTGATGCTGTTAAGCAAGTTGAGGAGATGCTGGCATGATTCGTGAAGAACGTCTGCTGAAGGTGCTGCGCGCACCGCACGTTTCTGAAAAAGCGTCTACTGCGATGGAAAAAACAAACACCATCGTTCTCAAAGTTGCTAAAGACGCGACCAAAGCAGAGATCAAAGCTGCTGTGCAGAAACTGTTTGAAGTCGAAGTCGAAGTCGTTAACACCCTGGTAGTTAAAGGGAAAGTTAAACGTCACGGACAGCGTATCGGTCGTCGTAGCGACTGGAAAAAAGCTTACGTCACCCTGAAAGAAGGCCAGAACCTGGACTTCGTTGGCGGCGCTGAGTAAGTCGGAGGAGTAATACAATGGCAGTTGTTAAATGTAAACCGACATCTCCGGGTCGTCGCCACGTAGTTAAAGTGGTTAACCCTGAGCTGCACAAGGGCAAACCTTTTGCTCCGTTGCTGGAAAAAAACAGCAAATCCGGTGGTCGTAACAACAATGGCCGTATCACCACTCGTCACATCGGTGGTGGCCACAAGCAGGCTTATCGTATTGTTGACTTCAAACGCAACAAAGACGGTATCCCAGCAGTTGTTGAGCGTCTTGAGTACGATCCGAACCGTTCCGCGAACATCGCGCTGGTTCTGTACAAAGATGGCGAACGCCGTTACATCCTGGCCCCTAAAGGCCTGAAAGCTGGCGACCAGATTCAGTCTGGCGTTGATGCTGCAATCAAAGCAGGCAACACCCTGCCGATGCGCAATATCCCGGTTGGTTCTACCGTTCATAACGTAGAAATGAAACCAGGTAAAGGCGGTCAGCTGGCGCGTTCCGCGGGTACTTACGTTCAGATCGTTGCGCGTGACGGTGCTTATGTCACCCTGCGTCTGCGTTCTGGTGAAATGCGTAAAGTCGAAGCAGACTGCCGCGCTACTCTGGGCGAAGTTGGCAATGCTGAGCATATGCTGCGCGTTCTGGGTAAAGCTGGTGCTGCACGCTGGCGTGGTGTTCGTCCTACCGTTCGCGGTACTGCGATGAACCCAGTAGATCACCCACATGGTGGTGGTGAAGGTCGTAACTTTGGTAAGCACCCGGTAACTCCGTGGGGCGTTCAGACCAAAGGTAAGAAGACCCGCAGCAACAAGCGTACTGATAAATTTATCGTACGTCGCCGTAGCAAATAATTTTAGAGGATAAGCCATGCCACGTTCTCTCAAGAAAGGTCCTTTTATTGACCTGCACTTGCTGAAGAAGGTAGAGAAAGCGGTGGAAAGCGGAGACAAGAAGCCCCTGCGCACTTGGTCCCGTCGTTCAACGATCTTTCCTAACATGATCGGTTTGACCATCGCTGTCCATAATGGTCGTCAGCACGTTCCAGTCTTTGTTACCGACGAAATGGTTGGTCACAAACTGGGTGAATTCGCACCGACTCGTACTTATCGCGGCCACGCTGCTGATAAAAAAGCGAAGAAGAAATAAGGTAGGAGGAAGAGATGGAAACTTTAGCTCAACATCGCCATGCTCGTTCTTCTGCACAGAAGGTTCGCCTTGTTGCTGACCTGATTCGCGGTAAGAAAGTGTCGCAGGCCCTGGACATCCTGACCTATACCAACAAGAAAGCTGCGGTATTGGTCAAGAAAGTACTGGAATCTGCCATTGCTAACGCTGAACACAACGATGGCGCTGACATCGACGATCTGAAAGTCGCGAAAATTTTCGTAGATGAAGGCCCAAGCATGAAGCGCATTATGCCGCGTGCGAAAGGTCGTGCAGATCGCATCCTGAAGCGCACCAGCCACATTACTGTGGTTGTGTCCGATCGCTGAGACTCTGGAGACTAGCAATGGGTCAGAAAGTACATCCTAATGGTATTCGCCTGGGTATTGTAAAACCATGGAACTCTACCTGGTTTGCGAACACCAAAGAATTCGCTGACAACCTGGACAGCGATTTTAAAGTACGTCAGTACCTGACGAAGGAACTGGCTAAAGCGTCTGTATCTCGTATCGTTATCGAGCGTCCAGCTAAGAGCATCCGTGTGACTATTCACACTGCTCGTCCTGGCATCGTTATCGGTAAGAAAGGCGAAGACGTAGAAAAACTGCGCAAGGTCGTAGCGGATATCGCTGGCGTTCCTGCACAGATCAATATCGCTGAAGTTCGTAAGCCTGAACTGGACGCTAAATTGGTTGCTGACAGCATCACTTCTCAGCTGGAACGTCGTGTTATGTTCCGTCGTGCTATGAAGCGTGCTGTACAGAACGCAATGCGTCTGGGCGCTAAAGGTATCAAAGTTGAAGTTAGCGGCCGTCTGGGCGGCGCGGAAATCGCACGTACCGAATGGTACCGTGAAGGTCGCGTACCGCTGCACACTCTGCGTGCTGACATCGACTACAACACCTCTGAAGCGCACACCACTTACGGTGTAATCGGCGTTAAGGTATGGATCTTCAAAGGTGAGATCCTGGGTGGTATGGCTGCTGTTGAACAACCGGAAAAACCGGCTGCTCAACCTAAAAAGCAGCAGCGTAAAGGCCGTAAATAAGGAGCGTCGCTGATGTTACAACCAAAGCGTACAAAATTCCGTAAAGTGCACAAAGGCCGCAACCGTGGTCTGGCGCAGGGTACGGATGTTAGCTTCGGCACTTTCGGTCTGAAAGCTGTTGGCCGTGGTCGTCTGACTGCACGTCAGATCGAAGCAGCACGTCGTGCAATGACCCGTGCAGTTAAGCGTCAAGGTAAGATCTGGATCCGTGTATTCCCGGACAAACCGATCACCGAGAAGCCGCTGGAAGTTCGTATGGGTAAAGGTAAAGGTAACGTGGAGTACTGGGTTGCCTTGATCCAACCGGGCAAAGTCCTGTATGAAATGGACGGTGTTCCGGAAGAGCTGGCCCGTGAAGCCTTCGGCCTGGCAGCAGCGAAACTGCCTATCAAAACCACCTTTGTAACTAAGACGGTGATGTAATGAAAGCAAAAGAGCTGCGTGAAAAGAGCGTTGAAGAGCTGAACGCTGAGCTGCTGAACCTGCTGCGCGAGCAGTTCAACCTGCGTATGCAGGCTGCAAGTGGCCAGCTGCAACAGACCCACCTGCTGAAGCAAGTGCGTCGCAATGTTGCACGCGTTAAGACTTTACTGACTGAGAAGGCGGGTGCGTAATGACCGATAAAATCCGTACTCTGCAAGGTCGTGTTGTTAGCGACAAAATGGAGAAATCCATCGTTGTTGCTATCGAACGCATTGTGAAACACCCGATCTACGGTAAATTCATCAAGCGTACGACCAAACTGCACGTACATGACGAGAACAACGAATGTGGTATCGGCGACAAGGTTGAAATCCGTGAATGCCGTCCACTGTCCAAGACTAAGTCCTGGACGCTGGTTCGCGTTGTAGAGAAAGCGGTTCTGTAATACAGTACCCGTTCTCGATACGAATAAACGGCTCAGCGATGAGCCGTTTATTTTTTCTACCCATATTGCAGAAGCGGTGTTATAATGCCGCGCCCTCGATATGGGGCTTTTTAACGGCTCTGATTTTAGAGTCTCAGGTAGTAGTTGACATTAGCGGAGCACTAAAATGATCCAAGAACAGACTATGCTGAACGTCGCCGACAACTCCGGTGCACGTCGCGTAATGTGTATCAAGGTTCTGGGTGGCTCGCACCGTCGCTACGCAGGCGTAGGCGACATCATCAAGATCACCATCAAAGAAGCAATTCCACGTGGTAAGGTCAAAAAAGGTGATGTGCTGAAAGCGGTAGTGGTGCGCACCAAGAAGGGTGTTCGTCGCCCTGACGGTTCTGTCATTCGCTTCGATGGTAATGCATGCGTTATTTTGAACAATAACAGCGAGCAGCCAATCGGCACGCGTATCTTTGGGCCGGTAACTCGTGAACTTCGTACTGAGAAGTTCATGAAAATTATCTCTCTGGCACCAGAAGTACTCTAAGGAGCGAATCATGGCAGCGAAAATCCGTCGTGATGACGAAGTTATCGTGTTAACCGGTAAAGATAAAGGTAAACGCGGTAAAGTAAAAAATGTCCTGTCTTCCGGCAAGGTCATTGTTGAAGGTATCAACCTGGTTAAGAAACATCAGAAGCCGGTTCCGGCCCTGAACCAACCAGGCGGCATCGTTGAAAAAGAAGCTGCTATTCAGGTTTCTAACGTTGCAATCTTCAATGCGGCAACCGGCAAGGCTGACCGTGTAGGCTTTAGATTCGAAGACGGCAAAAAAGTCCGTTTCTTCAAGTCTAACAGCGAAACTATCAAGTAATTTGGAGTAGTACGATGGCGAAACTGCATGATTACTACAAAGACGAAGTAGTTAAGAAACTCATGACTGAGTTTAACTACAATTCTGTCATGCAAGTCCCTCGGGTCGAGAAGATCACCCTGAACATGGGTGTTGGTGAAGCGATCGCTGACAAGAAACTGCTGGATAACGCAGCAGCTGACCTGACAGCAATCTCCGGTCAAAAACCGCTGATCACCAAAGCACGCAAATCAGTTGCAGGCTTCAAAATCCGTCAGGGCTATCCGATCGGCTGTAAAGTAACTCTGCGTGGCGAACGCATGTGGGAGTTCTTTGAGCGCCTGATCACTATTGCTGTACCTCGTATCCGTGACTTCCGTGGCCTGTCCGCTAAGTCATTCGACGGTCGTGGTAACTACAGCATGGGTGTCCGTGAGCAGATCATCTTCCCAGAAATCGACTACGATAAAGTCGACCGCGTGCGTGGTTTGGATATTACCATTACCACTACTGCGAAATCTGACGAAGAAGGCCGTGCTCTGCTGGCTGCCTTTGACTTCCCGTTCCGCAAGTAAGGTAGGGTTACTGAATGGCTAAGCAATCAATGAAAGCACGCGAAGTAAAACGCGTAGCTTTAGCTGATAAATTCTTCGCTAAACGCGCTGAACTGAAAGCGATCATCTCTGATGTGAACGCTTCCGACGAAGATCGTTGGAACGCAGTTCTCAAGCTGCAAACTCTGCCGCGTGATTCCAGCCCGTCTCGTCAGCGTAACCGCTGCCGTCAAACAGGTCGTCCACATGGTTATGTGGGCAAGTTCGGGTTGAGCCGTATTAAGCTGCGTGAAGCCGCCATGCGCGGTGAAGTGCCAGGCTTGAAAAAGGCTAGCTGGTAATTGTCACCAATTGAATCACGGGAGTAAAGACAGATGAGCATGCAAGATCCGATCGCGGATATGCTGACCCGTATCCGTAACGGTCAGGCCGCGAATAAAGCTGCGGTCACCATGCCTTCCTCCAAGCTGAAAGTGGCAATCGCCAACGTGCTGAAGGACGAAGGTTTTATTGAAGATTTTAAAGTTGAAGGCGACACCAAGCCGGAACTGGAAGTGACTCTTAAGTACTTCCAGGGTAAAGCTGTTGTAGAAAGCATTCAGCGTGTCAGCCGCCCAGGTCTGCGCATCTATAAGAAAAAAGATGAGCTGCCAAAAGTTATGGCCGGTCTGGGTATCGCAGTTGTTTCTACCTCTAAAGGTGTTATGACTGATCGTGCAGCGCGCCAGGCTGGTCTTGGCGGCGAAATTATCTGCTACGTAGCCTAATCGGAGGAAAAAATGTCTCGTGTTGCTAAAGCACCGGTCGTTGTTCCTGCCGGCGTTGATGTAAAAATCAACGGTCAGGTTATTACGATCAAAGGTAAAAACGGCGAGCTGACTCGTACTCTCAACGATGCTGTTGAAGTTAAACATGCAGATAATGCTCTGACCTTCGGTCCGCGTGATGGTTACGCAGACGGCTGGGCTCAGGCTGGTACCGCGCGTGCCCTGCTGAACTCAATGGTTATCGGTGTTACCGAAGGCTTCACTAAGAAGCTGCAGCTGGTTGGTGTAGGTTATCGTGCAGCGATCAAAGGGAATGCAGTAGGCCTGTCTCTGGGCTTCTCTCACCCTGTTGAGCATCCGCTGCCGGCCGGTATCACTGCAGAATGTCCAACTCAGACTGAGATCGTGCTGAAAGGCGCTGATAAACAGCTGATTGGCCAGGTTGCAGCAGATCTGCGCGCCTACCGTCGTCCTGAGCCTTATAAAGGTAAGGGTGTTCGTTACGCCGACGAAGTCGTGCGTACCAAAGAGGCTAAGAAGAAGTAAGGTAACACTATGGATAAGAAATCTGCTCGTATCCGTCGTGCGACCCGCGCACGCCGCAAGCTCAAAGAGCTGGGTGCAACTCGCCTGGTGGTACATCGTACCCCGCGTCACATTTACGCACAGGTAATTGCACCGAACGGTTCTGAAGTTCTGGTAGCTGCTTCTACTGTAGAAAAAGCTATCGCAGAACAATTGAAGTACACCGGTAACAAAGACGCTGCTGCAGCTGTAGGTAAAGCTGTTGCTGAACGCGCTCTGGAAAAAGGCATCAGCAATGTATCCTTTGACCGTTCCGGGTTCCAATATCATGGTCGTGTCCAGGCACTGGCAGATGCTGCCCGTGAAGCTGGCCTTCAGTTCTAAGGTAGAGGTGTAAGATGGCTCACATCGAAAAACAAGCTGGCGAACTGCAGGAAAAGCTGATCGCGGTAAACCGCGTATCTAAAACCGTTAAAGGTGGTCGTATTTTCTCCTTCACAGCTCTGACTGTAGTTGGCGATGGTAACGGTCGCGTTGGTTTTGGTTACGGTAAAGCGCGTGAAGTTCCAGCAGCGATCCAGAAAGCGATGGAAAAAGCCCGTCGCAATATGATTAACGTCGCGCTGAACAACGGCACCCTGCAGCACCCAGTTAAAGGTGTTCACACGGGTTCTCGTGTATTCATGCAGCCAGCTTCAGAAGGTACCGGTATCATCGCCGGTGGTGCAATGCGCGCCGTTCTGGAAGTTGCTGGGGTTCATAACGTTCTGGCTAAAGCATACGGTTCCACCAACCCGATCAACGTGGTTCGTGCAACTATTGATGGCCTGGAAAATATGAATTCTCCAGAAATGGTCGCTGCCAAGCGTGGTAAATCCGTTGAAGAAATTCTGGGGTAATTGACCATGGCAAAGACTATTAAAATCACTCAAACCCGCAGTGCAATCGGTCGTCTGCCGAAACACAAGGCAACGCTGCTTGGCCTGGGTCTGCGTCGTATTGGTCATACCGTTGAGCGCGAGGATACTCCTGCTGTTCGCGGTATGGTCAACGCGGTTTACTTCATGGTTAAAGTTGAGGAGTAAGAGATGCGTTTAAATACTCTGTCTCCGGCCGAAGGCTCTAAAAAGGCGGGTAAACGCCTGGGTCGTGGTATCGGTTCTGGCCTCGGCAAAACCGGTGGTCGTGGTCACAAAGGTCAGAACTCTCGTTCTGGCGGTGGCGTACGTCGCGGTTTCGAGGGTGGCCAGATGCCACTGTACCGTCGTCTGCCGAAGTTCGGCTTCACTTCTCGCAAAGCAGCGATCACAGCGGAAGTCCGTCTGTCTGACCTGGCGAAAGTTGAAGGCGGCGTTGTAGACCTGAACACGCTGAAAGCAGCTAACATTATCGGTATCCAGATCGAGTTCGCGAAAGTGATCCTGGCTGGTGAAGTTTCTACTCCGGTAACTGTTCGTGGCCTGCGTGTTACTAAAGGTGCTCGTGCTGCTATCGAAGCTGCTGGCGGTAAAATTGAGGAATAAGTAGCAGATGGCTAAGCAACCGGGATTAGATTTTCAAAGTGCCAAAGGTGGATTTGGTGAGCTGAAACGCAGACTGCTGTTTGTAATCGGCGCGCTGATTGTGTTCCGTATTGGCTCTTTTATTCCGATCCCTGGTATCGATGCCGCTGTACTTGCCAAACTGCTTGAGCAACAGCGAGGCACCATCATTGAAATGTTTAACATGTTCTCTGGTGGTGCTCTCAGTCGTGCTTCTATCTTCGCGCTGGGTATTATGCCGTATATTTCGGCATCCATTATTATCCAGCTGCTGACGGTCGTTCATCCGGCCCTGGCAGAACTGAAGAAAGAAGGGGAGTCTGGACGTCGTAAGATTAGTCAGTACACCCGCTACGGTACTCTGGTGCTGGCAATATTCCAGTCGATCGGTATTGCTACCGGTCTTCCGAATATGCCTGGTATGCAGGGCCTGGTCTTAAACCCAGGCTTTGCATTCTATTTCACCGCTGTTGTTAGTCTGGTCACAGGGACAATGTTCCTGATGTGGCTCGGCGAACAGATTACTGAACGTGGTATCGGTAACGGTATCTCAATCATTATCTTCGCCGGTATTGTTGCGGGTCTCCCGCCAGCCATCGCCCATACTATCGAGCAAGCGCGTCAAGGCGACCTGCACTTCCTCCTGTTGCTGTTGGTTGCAGTATTAGTATTTGCAGTGACGTTCTTTGTTGTCTTCGTTGAACGTGGTCAACGCCGTATTGTGGTGAACTACGCGAAACGTCAGCAGGGTCGTCGTGTCTATGCTGCACAGAGCACACATTTGCCGCTGAAAGTGAATATGGCAGGGGTAATCCCGGCGATCTTCGCTTCCAGTATTATTCTGTTCCCGGCAACCATCGCGTCATGGTTCGGGGGCGGTACTGGTTGGAACTGGCTGACAACAATTTCGCTGTATTTGCAGCCTGGGCAACCACTTTATGTGTTACTCTATGCGTCTGCGATCATCTTCTTCTGTTTCTTCTACACGGCGTTGGTCTTCAACCCGCGTGAAACAGCAGATAACCTGAAGAAGTCCGGTGCATTTGTACCAGGAATTCGTCCGGGAGAGCAAACGGCGAAGTATATCGATAAAGTAATGACTCGCCTGACTTTGGTTGGTGCGCTTTATATTACTTTTATCTGCCTGATCCCGGAGTTCATGCGTGATGCAATGAAAGTACCGTTCTACTTCGGTGGGACCTCACTGCTTATCGTTGTTGTCGTGATTATGGACTTTATGGCTCAAGTGCAAACTCTGATGATGTCCAGTCAGTATGAGTCTGCATTGAAGAAGGCGAACCTGAAAGGCTACGGCCGCTAATTGGTCGCCTGAGAAGTTACGGAGAGTAAAAATGAAAGTTCGTGCTTCCGTCAAGAAATTATGCCGTAACTGCAAAATCGTTAAGCGTGATGGTGTCATCCGTGTGATTTGCAGTGCCGAGCCGAAGCATAAACAGCGCCAAGGCTGATTATTTCGCATATTTTTCTTGCAAAGTTGGGTTGAGCTGGCTAGATTAGCCAGCCAATCTTTTGTATGTCTGTACGTTTCCATTTGAGTATCCTGAAAACGGGCTTTTCAGCATGGTGCGTACATATTAAATAGTAGGAGTGCATAGTGGCCCGTATAGCAGGCATTAACATTCCTGATCAGAAACATGCTGTGATCGCATTAACTTCGATCTACGGCATCGGCAAGACCCGTTCTAAAGCCATCCTGGCTGCAGCGGGTATCGCTGAAGATGTTAAGATCAGTGAGCTGTCTGAAGGACAAATCGACACGCTGCGTGACGAAGTTGCCAAATTTGTCGTTGAAGGTGATCTGCGCCGTGAAATCAGCATGAGCATCAAGCGCCTGATGGATCTTGGTTGCTATCGCGGTTTGCGTCATCGTCGTGGTCTGCCAGTGCGCGGTCAGCGTACTAAGACCAACGCACGTACCCGTAAGGGTCCGCGCAAACCGATCAAGAAATAATCGGGGTGATTGAATAATGGCAAAGGCACCAATTCGTGCACGTAAACGTGTAAGAAAACAAGTCTCTGACGGCGTGGCTCATATCCATGCTTCTTTCAACAACACCATCGTTACTATTACTGATCGTCAGGGTAACGCATTGGGTTGGGCAACAGCCGGTGGTTCCGGTTTCCGTGGTTCTCGCAAATCCACTCCGTTTGCAGCTCAGGTTGCAGCAGAGCGTTGCGCAGAAGCCGTAAAAGAATACGGCATCAAGAATCTGGAAGTTATGGTTAAAGGTCCGGGTCCGGGTCGTGAATCTACTGTTCGCGCTCTGAACGCCGCTGGTTTCCGCATCACTAATATTACTGATGTGACTCCGATCCCTCATAACGGTTGTCGTCCGCCGAAAAAACGTCGCGTATAACGCTCGTTTTTTAGGTTAGTTGGAGATAGAAAATGGCAAGATATTTGGGTCCTAAGCTCAAGCTGAGCCGTCGTGAGGGCACCGACTTATTCCTTAAGTCTGGCGTTCGCGCGATCGATACCAAGTGTAAAATTGAACAAGCTCCTGGCCAGCACGGTGCGCGTAAACCGCGTCTGTCTGACTATGGTGTGCAGTTGCGTGAAAAGCAAAAAGTTCGCCGTATCTACGGTGTGCTGGAGCGTCAGTTCCGTAACTACTATAAAGAAGCAGCACGTCTGAAAGGCAACACAGGTGAAAACCTGCTGGCTCTGCTGGAAGGTCGTCTGGACAACGTTGTATACCGTATGGGCTTCGGCGCTACTCGTGCTGAATCACGCCAGCTGGTTAGCCACAAAGCAATCATGGTAAACGGTCGTGTTGTTAACATCGCTTCTTATCAGGTTAAAGCGAATGACGTTGTTAGCATTCGTGAGAAAGCGAAAAAGCAATCTCGCGTGAAAGCCGCTCTGGAGCTGGCTGAGCAGCGTGAAAAGCCAACCTGGCTGGAAGTTGATGCTGGCAAGATGGAAGGTACGTTCAAGCGTCAGCCAGAACGTTCTGATCTGTCTGCGGACATTAACGAACACCTGATCGTCGAGCTTTACTCCAAGTAAAGCTTAGTACCAAAGAGAGGACACAATGCAGGGTTCTGTGACAGAGTTTCTAAAACCGCGCCTGGTAGATATCGAGCAAGTGAGTTCGACGCACGCCAAGGTGACCCTTGAGCCTTTAGAGCGTGGCTTTGGCCATACTCTGGGTAACGCACTGCGCCGTATTCTGCTCTCATCGATGCCGGGTTGCGCGGTGACCGAGGTTGAGATTGATGGTGTACTTCATGAGTACAGCACCAAAGAAGGCGTTCAGGAAGATATCCTTGAAATCCTGCTCAACCTGAAAGGGCTGGCGGTGAGAGTTCAGGGTAAAGATGAAGTTATTCTTACTCTGAATAAATCTGGCATTGGCCCTGTGACTGCAGCCGACATCACCCACGACGGTGATGTTGAAATCGTCAAGCCGCAGCACGTGATCTGCCACCTGACCGATGAGAACGCAGCTATTAGCATGCGTATCAAAGTTCAGCGCGGTCGTGGTTATGTGCCGGCTTCTGCCCGAATTCATTCGGAAGAAGATGAGCGCCCAATCGGCCGTCTGCTGGTCGACGCATGCTACAGCCCTGTAGAGCGTATTGCCTACAATGTTGAAGCAGCGCGTGTAGAACAGCGTACCGACCTGGACAAGCTGGTCATCGAAATGGAAACCAATGGCACAATCGATCCTGAAGAGGCGATTCGCCGTGCGGCAACCATCCTGGCAGAACAACTGGAAGCTTTCGTTGACTTACGTGATGTACGTCAGCCGGAAGTGAAAGAAGAGAAACCAGAATTCGATCCGATCCTGCTGCGCCCTGTTGACGATCTCGAATTGACTGTCCGCTCTGCTAACTGCCTCAAGGCAGAAGCTATCCACTATATCGGTGATCTGGTACAGCGTACCGAGGTTGAGTTGCTGAAAACGCCGAACCTGGGTAAAAAATCTCTTACTGAGATTAAAGACGTGCTGGCTTCACGTGGTCTGTCTCTGGGCATGCGCCTGGAAAACTGGCCACCAGCAAGCATTGCTGACGAGTAACCGGATCACAGGTTAAGGTTTTACTGAGAAGGATAAGGTCATGCGCCATCGTAAGAGTGGTCGTCAACTGAACCGCAACAGCAGCCATCGCCAGGCTATGTTCCGCAACATGGCAGGTTCACTGGTTCGTCATGAAATCATCAAGACGACCCTGCCTAAAGCGAAAGAGCTGCGTCGTGTAGTTGAGCCGCTGATTACTCTTGCCAAGACTGACAGCGTTGCTAATCGTCGTCTGGCATTCGCCCGTACTCGTGATAACGAGATCGTGGCAAAACTGTTTAACGAGCTGGGCCCGCGTTTCGCGAGCCGTGCCGGTGGTTACACTCGCATTCTGAAGTGTGGCTTCCGTGCAGGCGACAACGCTCCGATGGCTTACATCGAGCTGGTTGATCGTTCTGAGTCGAAAGCAGAAGCTGCTGCAGAGTAATCTGCAGTAACGTAAAAAAACCCGCTTCGGCGGGTTTTTTTATATCCGCACTATCCCCACTTCTCTACAATATCTGTATTAATTTTGTTCATCCCCTGGAGTTTATGATGTGGTTGCTCGACCAGTGGGCAGAACGCCATATTCGCGATGCCCAAACAAAAGGCGAATTCGATAACCTGTCCGGTAGCGGTGAACCGCTAATACTGGAAGATGATTCGCATATACCCCCTGAACTACGGGCTGGATATCGCTTACTGAAAAATGCGGGGTGTCTGCCTCCCGAGCTTGAACAGCGCAAAGAGGCGATTGAGCTTACTGACCTGCTAAAAGGGATACGGAAAGACGATCCCCGTCATGGAGAACTAAGCCGGCGGTTGGCTCTGGTTGAACTCAAGCTACGACAGGCAGGAATTGCGACTGATTTTCTGCATGGCGAGTATAGTGAAAGACTGATGCAGAAAATAAACGAGGAATAGCCATGTATCGTATCGGTGAACTTGCAAAGCTTGCTAACGTGACGCCGGATACCATCCGTTACTATGAAAAACAGCAGATGATTGATCACGAGGTGCGAACCGAAGGTGGGTTCCGGCTCTATACCGACAACGATCTGCAACGGCTGCGGTTTATTCGTTATGCACGCCAACTGGGATTCACGCTGGATTCGATCCGTGAGTTATTGTCGATCCGTATCGATCCGGCACATCACACCTGCCAGGAATCGAAAAGCATTGTTCAGGCCAGGCTGGATGAAGTTGAAGCGCGTATTCAGGAACTGCAAACCATGCAGCGCTCTCTGCAAAGGTTGAATGATGCGTGCTGTGGTACGGCTCACAGCAGTGTCTATTGTTCTATTCTGGAGGCCCTTGAACAAGGGGCAAGTGGGGAAACCCGGGGTTGTTGATTTTTTATCAGTCCGGGTCCAGACTCCCCTCGACATTAATCATGCTCAGGAGAAATTATGAGTCACTATCAACATACGAAGGGACAAATTAAAGATAATGCAATTGAGGCTTTGCTTCACGACCCGCTTTTTCGACAGCGAGTTGAAAAGAACAAAAAAGGGAAGGGAAGTTATCTGCGTAAAAACAAACATGCAAAACGGGGTAACTGGGAGGCCAGTGGCAAGCAAGCGAATCGCTTATTTACCACTGGTCTTCCTGCTTTTAGCTGTTAAACGCGGTTATTCTGCTCTTTTAACAGATCGCGAATTTCAGTCAGTAATACTTCTTCTTTCGTAGGCGCGGGCGCTGCAGCAGGCTCTTCTTTTTTACGGTTGAGCTTGTTGATAAGCTTGATGGCCATAAAAATGGCAAACGCGACGATCACGAAATCAAATACGTTCTGAATAAACACGCCATAGTGCATCACCACTGCCGGGATATCCCCCTGTGCTTCCCGAAGCGTGAAGGCGAATTGTTTGAAATCAATGCCCCCAATTAATAGCCCTAAAGGTGGCATGATAATATCAGCCACTAAAGATGAAACGATCTTGCCGAACGCTGCACCAATAATGACACCCACTGCCAAATCCACCACATTTCCGCGCATCGCAAATTCGCGAAATTCTTTAACAAAACTCATTATGTTCTCCTTGTGCCAGCTGACGACTATAAGTTTAACAAATGATTAGCTAATTGCCATTGGGGATAAATAAACGTTATGAAAATAAAAGGCACAGGAATCAGAAGGATAATACTCAGGTGCTCTATCGCGAGCACCTGAATCATTACAGGAAGAATGGACTTGGCTGGAATAAACGTTCGACGTCGGTAATAAATTTTTTATCGGTCAGGAACATAATAACGTGATCGCCTTGTTCAATACGCAAATTATCATTGGCAATCATGACATCATTCCCGCGTACTACGGCGCCGATAATTGTGCCGGGTGGCAGCTTAATTTCATCGATGGCGCGTCCCACCACGCGCGATGTGGTTTCATCACCGTGAGCGACAGCTTCAATGGCTTCAGCGACGCCGCGACGCAGTGAGGACACACCAACAATGTCTGCTTTACGAACGTGGCTCAACAGCGCGGAAATCGTTGCCTGCTGCGGCGAAATCGCAATATCAATCACGCTCCCCTGTACCAGGTCAACATAGGCACGACGCTGAATAAGCACCATCACCTTTTTTGCCCCCATGCGTTTGGCGAGCATGGCGGACATAATATTTGCTTCATCGTCGTTGGTGACGGCAATAAACAGATCAACTTGATCGATATGCTCTTCGGCCAGTAATTCCTGATCCGATGCATCACCATAAAACACGATCGTGTTTTGTAACTTTTCTGCGAGTTCAGAGGCACGCTGTTGATCGCGCTCGATCAACTTTACGCTGTAGTCTTTTTCCAGACGGCGGGCGAGACCTGCGCCGATATTACCACCGCCGACCAGCATGATGCGTTTGTAGGGCTTTTCGAGGCGCTGAAGTTCACTCATTACGGCACGAATATGTTGAGAGGCAGCAATGAAGAAGACTTCATCTCCTGCTTCGACAATGGTCGAGCCCTGAGGTCGAATAGGTCTGTCGTGACGGAAAATGGCTGCGACGCGGGTATCGATATGCGGCATATGTTCGCGCATAGTAGACAGCGCGTTTCCGATCAACGGACCGCCATAATAGGCCTTAACGACGGCCAGACTCACTTTCCCTTCTGCAAAGTTCACGACTTGCAGTGCGCCGGGATATTCGATCAGGCGATAAATATTATCGATAACCAGCTGTTCCGGCGCGATGAGATGGTCAATTGGTACTGCTTCTGAGTTAAAGAGTTTTTCCGCATCGCGGACATAATCCGGGGAGCGGATACGGGCGATTCGGTTCGGCGTGTTGAAGAGCGAATAGGCCACCTGACAAGCGACCATATTGGTCTCATCAGAGCTGGTCACGGCCACTAACATATCGGCATCGTCAGCACCGGCTTCACGGAGGACACGTGGATGCGAACCGTGCCCCTGCACAACGCGAAGGTCAAATTTATCCTGCAGAACGCGCAGTCGATCGCCGTTGGTATCGACGATCGTAATGTCGTTGTTTTCACCTACAAGGTTTTCCGCCAGCGTCCCGCCGACCTGTCCTGCGCCCAGAATGATAATCTTCATATCTCGTGACCTGTTCTCAACATCACTCTTTGATTAGCTTAGCGTAAAAGAAGCCATCACCCTCTTCAGCGCCAGGCAGGTTCTGCTGGCCCGGATGCTCCGGTGTCCCCGTCTCGCGTAGCGTAGCGCCAGGGGTGCGTTTAAGGAAAGCCGAAATTTGCTGACTGTTCTCTTCAGGAAGTATGGAACACGTTGCATAGACCAGCGTTCCACCTGGTTTCAGGTGTGGCCAAATGGCATCAAGGATCTCGGATTGCAGCTGCGCAAGTTCCTTAATATCACGGTCGCGACGCAGCCACTTAATGTCCGGGTGACGACGAATAACGCCGGTTGCCGAGCAGGGAGCGTCCAGCAAAATGCGGTCGAATTGAGTCTCGCCGCACCATTCTGCGGGCTTACGTCCGTCGCCTTGCTTGACCTGCGCCTTCATACCTAAACGCTTAAGGTTGTCGTAGACACGCGAAAGTCGCTGCTCATCAATATCCACAGCCATTACGCTGGCCTGCGGTGCGACTTCCAGAATATGCGTTGTTTTGCCCCCAGGCGCGGCACACAGGTCGAGGATCTGTTCGCCATTTTTGGGTTCGAGCCATGTCATACAGCCCTGAGCAGAGGCATCCTGAACGGTTACCCAGCCTTCATCGAATCCGGGTAAGGCATGCACCGGCACAGGGGAGGCTAAACGCACGGCATCAGGATAAGCATCATGCGCGAATCCACTCATTCCGGCTTCTCCCAGCAAGGCCAGCCATGCATCGCGGGTATGATGATTACGGTTAACGCGTAACCACATCGGCGGACGTTGATTATTTGCGTCAGCAATATCCTGCCACCGCTGCGGATACGCTTTTTTGAGGCGATTCAGAAGCCAGTCAGGATGAAGGAAACGGGTTTCGCTTTTTGCAAATTCTGCCAGAAGTTCTTCCTGTTGACGCTGGAACTGACGCAGTACGCCGTTGATCAGCCCTTTGAGCTGGGGACGTTTAATCGCGACAGCACCTTCTACCGTCTCAGCCAACGCAGCATGAGGTGGGATGCGGGTATGAAGAAGCTGATAGAAGCCAACCATAATCAAATAATGGACGGTACGCTGCTTACCGGTCATTGGGCGCGACATCAGCTTATTAATCAGCCATTCAAGCTGAGAAAGGGTGCGCAGGACGCCAAAACAGAGCTCCTGAAGCAGAGCTTTGTCTTTGTCGGACACTTTTTGCTGCAGTGGAGGCAGGACATTACTCAGTGATTGACCCTGCTCGACAACCTGCTCAACGGCCTGTGCCGCCAGACTGCGTAGATTTTGTTTTTTCATAACCGTAAAAATAAAAATGCCCGGAAACACCGGGCCTTAAGAATAAATTTGCTCAGGCAAGGCGAGAGCCAGGGATAAACCATTCGCGACGGGAATTTAACAGATCCTGAGCACTCATTGCCTTTTTACCCGCGGGCTGCAGTGATTCCAGATTCAGGATCCCTTCCGAGGTTGCCACCTGGATACCATTTTTGCTGGCTTCGATAATTGTACCCGGCTCAGCAGACGTATTGCCTTCAATGACGGACGCTTTCCAGACTTTAACGGGTTGCTCATCGATCACCATCCAGCTCATTGGCCATGGATTAAAGGCGCGAATGCAACGCTCAAGCTGTGCGGCGGAGAGGGACCAGTCGACCCGCGCCTCTTCTTTGCTGAGTTTTTCGGCGTAGGTAACCAGGGTCTCATCCTGAACTTCAGGGGTAGCCGTATTATCAGCAAGCTGTTGCAAGGTTTTGATGAGTCCCTGTGGACCCAGGTCCGCCAGTTTGTCATACAGCGTGGCACTGGTGTCGTCGGCGGTAATTGGACAGGCCAGCTTATACAGCATGTCGCCGGTGTCTAAACCTACATCCATCTTCATGATGGTGACGCCGGTTTCAGCATCACCCGCCCACAGCGAGCGCTGGATCGGTGCCGCGCCACGCCAGCGTGGAAGCAACGAACCATGTACGTTGACACACCCCAGACGAGGCATATCAAGCACGACTTTTGGCAGAATTAAGCCGTAAGCCACCACCACCATGACATCAGCATTGAGATCGGCAACAAGTTCCTGATTTTCCTGAAGTCGTAAGGATGCGGGCTGGTAAACGGGTAACCCATGTTCTTCTGCCAGCACTTTCACCGGGCTGGGCATTAGCTTTTTACCACGGCCTGCCGGGCGATCCGGTTGGGTAAAAACGCCAACAATCTGGTGGCCAGAAGATAACAGCGCGTCAAGATGACGCGCTGCAAAATCAGGGGTACCCGCGAAGATAATACGTAGTGTTTTAGACACGATGATCCTTGTATCCGGGGGGATGTTATGCGCGAGAGCGCAAACGATCCAGTTTCTCTACTTTCTGACGAATACGTTGCTGCTTCAGTGGTGAGAGGTAATCGATAAACAGTTTACCGACCAGGTGATCCATCTCATGCTGAATACAAATCGCCAGCAGATCGTCTGCTTCCAGTTCGAACGGGTTGCCTTCACGATCCAGGGCGCGAATTTTCACTTTTTCGGCACGTGGAACTAAAGCACGCTGTTCAGGAATGGACAGACAACCTTCCTCAATACCTGTTTCACCGCTCTTTTCCAACAGCTCAGGGTTGATCAGCACCAGACGGCCATCGCGATTCTCAGAAACGTCGATCACGATAATACGCTTGTGAATGTCCACCTGAGTTGCCGCAAGGCCAATGCCTTCTTCGGCGTACATGGTATCGAACATATCATCAACGATACGCTGAATTTCTGCATTCACTTCTTTGACCGGTTCAGCGACGATGCGAAGGCGCTCGTCCGGAATATGTAACACTTGCAAAACTGCCATAAATTTCCAGAGTCGTGTTCAGGAGTTGATAAGAATACTATCTCTATTCTAGACAAATCCCCCATCGATTGACAGCATCCGTGACCAATCGCAATGATTGCAGAGGCTGCTTATGGCAGGGAATAGGATGACGTCCACGGAGATATGGTTACGGCTAATCCACACAGGTTCTCTGTGTGGTGATCAGATGCTCGCAGCGGCAGCGCGACTACTTATGCAGACAAGGATTGATGATGCCGTTGTCAGAGATGCCGGGCTGTCAACAAAACAGGCTCAACAGTTCTTTGCGCTTGATGAAAATGAACTGCAACGAAATCTGGCGTGGCTAGAACAGCCGGAAAATCATCTGCTGACGGCGGATGATCCTCGTTATCCCCCTTTACTTCGCACGATCCCTGACTACCCCGGCGCATTGTTTATTAAAGGCAATCCTGAAGCCCTTAATACCGTTCAACTGGCGGTTGTGGGTAGCCGCGCGCCATCCTGGTACGGTGAGCGATGGGGGAAAATCCTGTGCGAACAACTTTCACAAAGTGGTTTCACGATCACCAGTGGGCTGGCCTGCGGTATTGACGGCGTCGCTCACCACGCCGCGCTGTCTGTAAAAGGCCGAAGTGTCGCGGTGCTTGGAAACGGGCTTTTTAGCATTTATCCCCGTCGGCATCAGGCTCTGGCTGCACGGCTTATCGAATCAGAGGGGGCTATTGTGTCGGAGTTCCCGCTGTCAGCGCCGGCCTGGCCGGCAAATTTTCCACGTCGTAACCGAATCATCAGCGGTCTGAGTCTGGGCGTGCTGGTGGTGGAGGCCGCTTTAAGAAGCGGCTCACTCGTTACGGCACGGTATGCCCTAGAACAGGGGCGAGAAGTCTTTGCCTTACCTGGCCCGATAGGTAACCCGGGGTGTGAGGGCCCCCACTGGCTCATCAAGCAGGGGGCAACGCCTGTGACGAGCGTCGAGGACATCCTTGAAAATTTGCAATATGGCTTGCACTGGTTAACAGATGAACCCGAAAAGCGACATTTTTCATCAGATCAGGAGAAGGTGGCATTGCCATTTCCCAGCCTCCTGGCTAACGTAGGAGATGAGGTAACACCTGTTGACGTTGTCGCTGAACGTGCCGGCCAACCTGTGCCAGTAACGGTAGCACAGCTACTCGAACTGGAGTTAGCAGGGTGGATCGCAGCTGTACCCGGCGGCTATGTCCGATTGAGGAGGGCAAGCCATGTTCGACGTACTGATGTATTTGTTTGAGACTTACATCCATAACGAAGCAGAAATGCGAGTGGATCAGGACAAATTGACACAGGATCTTACCGATGCGGGGTTTGAACGGGAAGATATTTATAATGCGTTGATGTGGCTGGAAAAACTGGCTGATTATCAGGAAGGCCTTGCCGAACCGATGCAGCTTGCTTCTGACCCATTGTCTGTGCGCATTTATACCGCTGAAGAGTGTGAAAGGCTGGACGCCAGTTGCCGGGGATTCATCTTATTCCTTGAGCAGATTCAGGTGCTAAACCTCGAAACAAGAGAAATGGTGATAGAGCGCGTTATGGCGCTGGATACGGCAGAGTTCGAACTGGATGACCTCAAGTGGGTGATCCTGATGGTTCTGTTTAATATTCCAGGTTGTGAAAATGCCTATCAGCAAATGGAAGAATTACTCTTTGAAGTGAATGAAGGTATGCTGCACTAATTCAATGTGCAGCACCAAGAGTTGTTATGGCCAAATCAGCACTGTTCACGGTGCATAAAAACGAGCCCTGCCCACAGTGCGGGGCTGAACTTGTCATTCGGTCCGGGAAACACGGTCCGTTTCTCGGTTGTTCACACTATCCGGAATGTGATTATGTTCGTCCCCTGAAAAGCCAGGCGGACGGACATATCGTTAAAATTCTGGAGGGACAGCTTTGCCCGAAGTGTGGAGGCGAACTGGCGTTACGGCAGGGCCGTTTTGGCATGTTCATTGGTTGCAGTCGCTATCCTGAATGTGAACATACGGAACAAATTGATAAGCCAGATGAAACGGCAATCGCCTGCCCCCAGTGCCAGCGCGGACAACTGGTACAGCGTCGTTCTCGTTTTGGTAAAACCTTCCATTCCTGCGATCGTTATCCTGAATGCCAGTTCGTTATCAATTTCAAACCGGTAGCGGGTACCTGCCCTCATTGCGATTATCCGTTACTTATAGAGAAGAAAACGGCGCAAGGTATGAAACGCTTTTGCGCCAGTAAACAATGTGGAAAGCCGGTTTCGGCGGATGAAATCAGTGAATAATAACCTGCCAACAGGATCCATTGCGCACGCAGTGGAGGTCCTGAAAAATGAAGAAGTCATCGCCTATCCAACAGAAGCTGTCTTTGGGGTCGGTTGCGATCCTGACAGCGAGACAGCTGTGAATCGCTTACTTACGCTAAAACAGAGACCTGTCGAAAAAGGATTGATTTTGATCGCTGCTAATTATGAGCAGCTTAAACCCTATATTGATGATTCCATGCTCACGCCAGCACAACGGGATACCATCTTTTCGGCGTGGCCAGGGCCGGTGACCTTTGTTTTCCCGGCGCAGCCAACTACGCCACGCTGGTTAACAGGGCGTTTCGATTCCCTCGCTGTCCGTGTCACCGATCATCCGCTGGTGGTAGAGCTATGTCTGGCGTTTGGTAAACCGCTGGTCTCAACCAGTGCCAACCTTACCGGGCAGCCTCCTTGCCGGAGCACCGAAGAGGTGCTGGCGCAGTTCGGGAATGACTTCCCGGTAGCCGTCGGTGAAACCGGAGGTCGTCTTAATCCGTCGGAAATCCGCGACGCCTTGACAGGCGAACGTTTTCGCCAGGGGTAATATGATGGAAACCTATGCCGTTTTTGGTAATCCGATCGCACACAGCAAGTCGCCGCTGATCCATCAGCAGTTTGCTGAACAACTGCTGATTGATCATCCCTATGGCCGGGTGCTGGCACCTGTTGATGCCTTTGTTACTACCCTGAATGCTTTTTTTGACGCGGGTGGTAAAGGTGCCAATGTGACGGTCCCTTTTAAAGAAGAAGCCTTTGAACGTGCGGATGAATTAACTGAGCGCGCGTCTCTTGCGGGTGCCGTGAATACGCTTAAACGGCTGGAGGATGGACGCCTTCTGGGTGACAACACTGACGGAATCGGCTTACTTAGCGATCTGGAAAGACTCTCATTTATCAAACCCGGGTTCCGGGTTCTGTTGATTGGTGCTGGTGGGGCATCGCGAGGCGTACTGTTACCGCTCCTTTCACTGGATTGTGCAGTGACCATAACCAATCGCACCTTTTCCCGGGCGGAAGCGTTGGCGGCGTTGTTTGCACATACTGGCAGCGTGAGCGCGGTGGCTCTTGATGATCTTATCCGCCATGAATTTGATCTTATCATTAATGCCACCTCCAGCGGCATTGGTGGGGAAGTACCGGCGATCCCGTCCTCTTTGGTAAACAGCCACCTCTATTGCTACGACATGTTTTATCAGAAAGGGAAAACTCCCTTCCTCAGCTGGTGTGAACAACACGGCGCGAAACAGCTGGCTGATGGCCTGGGCATGCTGGTGGGGCAGGCTGCGCATGCAGTTTTGCTCTGGCACGGTGTATTACCTGATGTCGAACCTGTCATTGAAAAGCTGAAACAGGAACTTACGGCGTGAACCAGGCGATTCACTTTCCCGACAGAGAACAGTGGGATGAGAGTAAGCAAGCGGTCTGTTTCCCGGTGCTCGTGCATGGGATGCAACTGACATGTGCCATTAGCGGTGAAACGCTCAAGCGCCGCTTTGGTGGCTCAAATCCATTAGAGGTGTTTTGCGAAAATCGCTGGGATCTTGAAGAAGAAGCCAGCGATTTGATCCGCGATCAGCAGGAAGACGATCAGGGCTGGGTCTGGCTGTCCTGATCCAGATACTCATCTTTCCATTTCACGTAATTATTCGCTGAATATTTCAGACCTTCTCTTTCCGCTTCTGTTAAGGGGCGGATCTGCTTTACCGGGCTGCCTAAATAGAGATAACCGCTTTCGAGCCGTTTATGTTGAGGGACAAGACTCCCGGCACCAATCATCACATCATCTTCTACGATGACACCATCCAGCAGGATCGATCCCATGCCTACCAGCACCCGGTTTCCGATAGTGCAGCCGTGAAGCATGACTTTATGGCCGACGGTAACATCTTCTCCTATAACAAGTGGATTGCCGTCCGGGTTATATGAGGATTTGTGGGTGACATGCAGCACGCTGCCATCCTGAATATTAGTGCGTGCGCCTATTGCCACATAGTTAACATCTCCCCTGATCGCAACGAGCGGCCAGATGCTGACATCATCGGCCATTCGGACATCGCCAATGACCACACTGCTGGCATCGATCATCACGCGATCGCCTTTTTGTGGGAACAGATCTTTATACGGACGTAGTACTGCAGACATATCTACCTCGACAGATGAGCGCTATACAGAAGACTTTGATCATATTTTTGGATCGAGGCAAGGCAAAATACGTCAATATTTAAGCAGATCGGGCGGGATTTCAGCGAAAAGCGCGGAAAATCATCAGTCAGAAAAAAAGATCTAAAAAATACTTGTGCTAAAAAATGGGATCCCTATAATGCGCCTCCATCGACACGGCGGATGTGAATCACTTCACAAACAACCCGGTCGGTTGAAGAGAAAAAAATCCTGAAAATCAGGGTTGACTCTGAAAGAGGAAAGCGTAATATACGCCACCTCGCGACAGAGCGCTGAAGCGCGTCGCAACTGCTCTTTAACAATTT
>NZ_JBXWCS010000024.1:0-25963 GCF_057320385.1 Enterobacter cloacae complex sp. 394F7
GCCGGGTACGGCATGTGGACTGCCTGACAGAAAGAACTGGCCGGTTCTTTCTGTACGGGAGGATAATACAAGGCCGGGTAAGGCGTAGCCGCCACCCGGCAACAACAGACCGCACCTTACCTCTTCATCTGCGACAAAATCGTCCGGCACTGATTGGCTTCCCCTTCTGATGGCGAAATCAACGCCAGCAGCGCCGCGGCTGGCGTGACCAGCGTCGCGAGCGCTGCCGCCACCGCACCGCGTGCAATCAGCGGCCCGGGTTTAACCCCCGCCTGCGGATTTTTGAAAGTGCCGCGCACGTAGAGCGGCGAGCGCAGGGTGATGATACGGATCCCTTTGCTTTCCGGGTCGATGGTTAAATCAAGCTGCTCAGAGGCCATGCTGGCGGTTCCGGTCACGTTGATTACCGCGTTTTCCGTGTCGAAGGCAAAAATCTGCGGCCGCGCCACGCCGTTAACCAGATCCAGATTCGCCGCCGCGCAGTTCACCCGCACCTCATCGTCACCAAAGATCTGCCCGATAATGTAGTTCCCGACGTTCAGCCCCAGGATTTCCATCAGGTTGCGGCTCACCAGCCCGTCGTTCATCAGTAGCTTGAGGTTGCCGTTACTGCTCCCGAGCAGCGCCGCCACGGAGTTCCCCACCCCGCGAATGTCCGCGTCACCGTTCATTTCACCGAGGGTTTTCTGCATTAGCTCTACGTTGGGCATCAGCTCTTTCAGTTTGAGCCTGCGTGCCTGAATATCAGCCCGGCCCTGCATCGGCTTTTTATCGCCTTCCAGATGAATGTTCGAGGAGATGGTTCCGCCCGCCATGCCAAACTTCAGCGGCTGCAGACGCAGGTCGGCATTTTTAAGCAGAATATGGGTTGAGAGGTTGCTGATCGGCAGCGTGCTGCCGTGCTCGATTTTTCGCCCTTTGAAGCGCACATCCGCATCCATTACATCCCACTTGTCGGTTTCAAAGCGATCGTAGGGCAGCACTTTCCCCGCAGGCTGAAGGTCTTTTTTGACCTCTTTCGACTTCGTGCCTTTGCCGGAATCGACGCCGATCAGAGGGCCCAAATCGGCAAGCCTCAGCTGGCGAGACTCCACATCCCCTTCCAGTTTCGGACGCGGTTTTCCAGTGGTGTAGGTCAGCGTACCGTGGATATCGCTGTCGCCGATACGGCCGTTGAAATTCCGATAGTCAAAGACAGACGATTTTTCCGTATCGATTTTGGCCACCAGATGCCCGTCCGTCTCAAACGGCGGCGTATCCGGCAGCAGCACGCCGGTGAGTTCGTAGAGCTCCCCCAGCGAATCTCCGGCAAACTTGAGCTGCAAATCAACCCCGCCCATGTTCATTGGATCGTTGACCGTGCCGGTAAAGGCGACTCGCGTGTTGCCGGAGCGGAAGTCCGCCTGCACCGGGAACGGGGTGCCTGCGCTTCGCAGCGCCAGCATGCCGCCAATTTTACCGGTGCCGGTCAGTGGCTGTCCGTTGTAGCGCCCGGTGGCCCGCAGGCCGAAAACGTAATCGCCCGCGCTGGCGTTATCCCCTTTCGCTTTGGTGCCGGTCACTTCACTGAACGGCAGCGGCTTACCCAGCGGATCGACCAGGATCTCCACGTCGGCCTTGCTGACTTTATCGTCGATGGCGATCCGCCCGCGATCGAACAGAATGTTATCGAGACGGAATGACCACGAAGAGGGCTGGGCATTGGGATCTTTCTCGCCGCTACTGGCGAGGTTAAAGGTCCAGTTATTGTTTTTTTCCGAGAGACGGATCAGGCGTGCATCGGGCTGCTGAAGCTTGATCCACGGCAGGTAGACGGTTTTTGTCAGAAGCGCTAACGGCGCCAGCGTGGCTTCAACCCGCGGAAGATGCACCATGGTGACGGCAGGAATATCCGGCGGATTGCCCAGAACGATGTCGTCGGCGTGAACATGCGGCCAGGGGATCCAGCTTCGCCAGCCGGTCTCTTCTTTCTGACGCTCCCAGACCACGCCCAAATCACCGCGTATCGCGAAGGGGCGGTTCAGTTCAGTTGAGACTTTCTGGTTGATGGTCGGCTTAAGACGGTTCCAGTCGAATGTCGCAATAATGATGATAGCGACCACGATCAACAACAAGAAAATCCCTGCTGTCCAGGAGATTACCCTGGTTGTTTTAGTCATTTTGATCCCCTTTTCCTGATGACCTGTCCTGTAAAACTATAGTCCAGACAAAGGGAAACGGGCGGTTCAGAGGTTGGTTATCACACCGTCGAGGGTATCCATGGGCACCGGACGTGAGAGGTAATAGCCTTGCGCGGCGGCGGCGGGTGAGTTTTGCACATCGCGCCACTCTTCCAGCGTTTCCACACCTTCCACAATGACGCCTTTGCAATAGCGGTTCATCAGCTGTAATAACAGCGTAAACAGATTCCGCCCTTCCGGGGTCTGGCGCAGCATAATGAACAGATCGCGGGCCACTTTGATGTAGTCGTAACGCACTTCGCTGAGGGCGGAGAAGTTCGCCATGCCGGTGCCAAAGTCATCCAGCCACAGGGGGCCAAATTCACACATCGAGGCAAAGGAGGATTCCTGCGGCAGGCGGACATGCTCCACCAGTTCAAAGCGCATCCACGGCAGGGTGGCGATAAGCTCCTGCAACTTCGCGTTCTGGCGCAGCGCCAGCAGGGTTGGGCCATCCACGTTGACCGAGGCCAGAATATCGTGCTGTTCGAAAAAGGCCTTTTTCGTTTCCAGCATGCGCAACTGCTCTTCCAGCACGTCCAGGCGCTGGCGCACGGCGACTTCGGCAAAATAGCGGTCCGGCGCGATACGCTGTGAAGGGTTAGAAGGGTGTGTAACGACCGTCAAAATTTCAATCGCCATCAGTCGACCGTCGGTACGATAGATCGGCTGGTAGGTATACACACGCTCACATTGCAGCCAGTAGCGATGCTCCTGCAAGTTCTCAATACTTGCCTCAGGCGTAGTGCTCAGCCGCTGGATAACCTGCTCTGACTTCATTTCAGATGTCCTGTTGTTGGGATGGCCTTTCTGGACTCGTCACTGGGTTATCGGCGCGATAATTGAGAACTTTATGTTCAATTCACCGGGAAAATGAAATTAAGATGACAGAAATGAACAGGAACACGCGCTGGCTCAAAAAAAATAATGGAACGATGTTTTAATATAGTTGACCTGATAATTCACACAGCGCACACTGCTTTTAAATACTCTGTTCAGGTTCATGATTATGTCCAAAAAAATTGCCGTTATTGGCGAATGCATGATTGAGCTGTCACAAAAAGGCGCGGACGTTAGCCGCGGTTTTGGTGGCGATACCTTAAACACCTCCGTGTATATTGCCCGTCAGGTGCCGCCGGAGGCCCTCACCGTGAACTACGTCACCGCACTGGGTACGGACAGTTTCAGCCAGCAAATGCTGGACGCCTGGCAGAGCGAACACATTGATACCTCGCTGATTCAGCGCATGGAAAACCGCCTGCCGGGTTTGTATTACATTGAAACCGATGATACCGGCGAGCGCACCTTCTACTACTGGCGAAACGAAGCTGCGGCCAAATACTGGCTGGAAAGCGGCGACGCAGCCGCCATTTGCGAAACGCTGGCGACGTTTGATTATCTCTATCTGAGCGGGATTAGCCTCGCCATCTTAAGCCCGACCAGTCGTGAAAAGCTGCTGTCGCTGCTGCGCGAATGCCGCGCCAATGGCGGGAAGGTCATTTTTGATAACAACTACCGTCCGCGCCTGTGGGCCAGCCGTGAAGAGACGCAGCAGGTTTACCAGCAGATGCTGCAGTGCACCGACATCGCGTTCCTGACGCTCGACGACGAAGATGCCCTGTGGGGCGAGAAACCTGTTGATGAGGTTATTGCGCGCACCCAGGCTGCTGGCGTGAGCGAAGTGGTGATTAAGCGCGGCGCGGCATCGTGCCTGGTGGCCGTAGCAGGTGAGGCGGTGATTGACGTCCCGGCGGTGAAACTGGCGAAGGACAAAGTGGTGGATACTACGGCGGCGGGTGATTCCTTCAGCGCGGGCTATCTGGCGGTGCGCCTGACGGGCGGCACGCCTGAAGCGGCTGCACAGCGCGGGCACCTGACGGCCAGCACGGTGATCCAGTATCGCGGGGCGATTATTCCGCGTGAGGCGATGCCTGCTTAAATAAGGTGCGGGCTGATGCCCTCACCCTGACCCTCTCCCATCGGGAGAGGGAATTTTTTGGATTACTGCCCCTGCGGAATATCCGTCGCGTCCTGATGCAGATCATCAGACGTTGCCGCCTGTGTAGGTTGCGGCGCGGCGGTCATGATTGAATCCCATGTCGCCTGCAGCTCCTTCATGTTGTATTCCGGCTCGCCTTTCGGCTGCAGAAGGACTAATCCCATATCCTGCGACAGCTGCTGACGTAAATCCTGATTTAACATATCGACGGTCAGCCCATTCAGGAAGTCCTGACGGAGCTTCTGGTACTGTTCCGGCGCGATGTCCACCACCTGATTCTGCAAGGAGCGAATACGCTGGCTGATCAGGATATCCGTATCGGCGCGGGCATAGGTGGCAAACAGCTTCTGCAGTTCCAGCTTTTTCTGCGCGACCAGCGCGTTGAACTCTTCTTCAGACAGGCCCTCTTTGCGCACTTTTGCCAGCTCTTTCGCCACCACGCCCAGATTGGCATTCAGCTTATCGCCAGGTGATTCGATATTAATGGCGCACTGGGCGCGCTGGAACAGCACCCGGCAGTCGAAGCCCAGCGCAATGTTCTTCACGCTGTTCTTACTGAGGCTCTGCTGAACGTGCCAGAACAACGCCTCACGCGTCAGATCCGCACGCCAGTAGCGCAGCAGCGCGGCGGATTCTCGGATAGGCTGCCAGGCGGTATCCCACATCATGGAGAGCCGGTCCTGACGCACGGCATCAGTGGAGATGCTGACTGGCTCTGTCCGCAGCGGGGAGAGCGTCGGGACAGGAGCAGGCGTCTCACGCTTGCCTTTCAGCTCGCCGAAGGCTTTGTTGATCTGCTCAACCACCGCGCGGCTATCCACATTCCCGACCACGATCAGCGTCATCGCGTCCGGGGTGTACCATTTCTGATAGAACGATTTTACCTGTTCGGCATCGACCGGCTGTTTCAGCGGCTCTGCCGGGTCGTGCCCAAGCAGCGCTGAGCCTTTCAGGCGATAACGCCACCAGCCCTCTTTGGTATCCGCAGGCCAGGTCGCCACCATATCGCTGTTGCTCAGCGCATAGTTAACGGTTTCCGGCGTGATCGCCAGATTGCCAGTGGCATCGGAGAGATACGTAAGGGCTTCTTTGAGCAGATCGTTACGGTTATTCGGCAGGCTCAGGTTAAACATGGTGTAGTCATACGAGACGACGGCTGGCGGCAATGGACGCTTCGGGTCAATGCCCTGCTGCCAGAGCGAACGCACCTGAACAGCCTGTAAACTGCCGCTCTGGGTGAGCGCCAGTCGGGGAATAAAATGGCTAAAGCCGGTCTGCTGGGTGCTTTCGGTGAGGGAGCCGGTATTCACAGACAGACGGATCTCAATACGATCGCTGGGACGCTGCGGCGTGGCTAACACCTGCCACTGAAAACCATTCGCCAGGGTCCCTTGTTGCCATGCCGGGTCTGGCTGGAGCGCATCTGCCTGCACATAACTGGCTGCTGCCATCATCAGCAAACCGCCGGTTAAGAGTCGAATTTTTGTGCCCTGCATGTGAACCCCTGATCAACATTCCTGGTTAAAAAGAGTGTCTCGCGACGCGCTTCACTCTAAAAGATGACGATGAAAACACGTCGATTAGACCGCGCGTTCGGCAAAACGTCACGGTGAGAAGTGCAATATACCCAAAAAAAATCTTGTCGAATTATGACAGGTACGAACAGTCATTATGCGCAGGAGCCCGCATTCCGACAAGGGAATGCGGGAATTTAGCGGAAAATCAGGAGGATAAACCCGGGTTTTTGCTATCAGAAGAGCGATTATTCAGCGTATCGTCGAGCTTTTTGTGATCCAGCTCTTTAACCCATTTTGCCACCACAACCGTAGCCACGCCGTTACCCACCAGGTTGGTTAACGCACGCGCTTCAGACATAAAGCGGTCAATACCGAGAATCAACGCCAGACCGGCCACCGGCAGATGTCCCACAGCGGAAATGGTCGCCGCCAGCACGATAAAGCCACTGCCCGTTACGCCCGCAGCCCCTTTCGACGAGAGCAGCAGCACCACCAGCAGGGTGATCTGATGGAAGATATCCATATGGCTGTTGGTTGCCTGTGCAATAAACACTGCCGCCATGGTCAGGTATATCGAGGTACCGTCGAGGTTAAAGGAGTACCCCGTCGGGATCACCAGCCCCACCACCGATTTACGACAACCCAGCTTCTCCATCTTATCGAGCATGCGCGGCAGCGCCGACTCAGAGGAGGAGGTCCCCAGCACAATCAGCAACTCTTCGCGGATATAGCGGATAAATTTGAAGATGCTGAAACCGGCCGCGCGGGCAATCGACCCCAGCACCACCACCACAAACAGAATACAGGTGATATAGAAGCAGATAATCAGCTGGCCGAGCTGTACCAGCGTGCCGACGCCGTATTTACCGATGGTGAACGCCATTGCCCCGAAGGCACCAATCGGCGCCAGGCGCATGATCATATTGATGATGCCAAAGATGACCTGCGAGAAGCTTTCAATGACGTTAAAGATCAGCTGGCCTTTGCTGCCCAGACGATGCAGGGCAAAACCAAACATGACGGCGAACAGCAGCACCTGCAGAATGTTTCCGCTGGCAAACGCCCCGATCACGCTGCCGGGAATGACGTCCAACAGGAAGGCGACCACGCCCTGATCTTTCGCCTGCTCAGCGTAAACCGCCACCGCTTTGGCATCCAGCGTCGACGGGTCGACGTTCATGCCAGCGCCAGGCTGCACCACGTTAACAATGATCAGACCGATAATCAGTGCCAGGGTGCTGACCACTTCGAAGTAAAGCAGCGCCACTGCACCGGTACGCCCTACCGCCTTCATGCTTTCCATGCCAGCGATACCGGTCACCACCGTACAGAAGATCACCGGGGCGATGACCATTTTAATGAGCTTAACGAACGCGTCGCCAAGCGGTTTCATTTGCGCACCCAGTTCCGGGTAGTAGTGACCCAGTAAAATACCGATTGCGATGGCTGTCAGGACCTGGAAATAAAGACTTTTGAAGAGTGAGGTTTTCATAGAATGTCCTTGGGAAGAAAAACCACAGGCTTTGTAAGGTTATGGTTAACCTGCGGCTCTAAAATAACACCCGCATAACAGGACAGAAATAAACTCAGTTCAAATTTGAAACACAAATGTTAAGAACTTTGAGCTGGCTCGCACAAGCCAGCAACAAAATTACACTTTTGCGTTATTGCCAGCGCCGGAAAGGTACCGTTGTTCAAAGACATCCGACGGGACGGCACGGGCAAACAGGAAGCCCTGGCCTTTCCCGACACCCGCCTCAGCCAGCCAGCGGCGCTGCGCTTCCGTCTCGATACCCTCAGCAATCAGATTCAGGTTGAGGCTACGCGCCATCTGAATAATGGCCTTCACCATGCTGCTGTCTTCCGGCAGCCCATCGACAAACGCTTTGTCGATTTTCAGGACATCCACCGGCAGCGTTTTCATGTGCTGAAGCTGACGCAGTCCGGCATAGCCCATGCCAAAATCATCCAGCGCGATGCGGATACCGGCGTTGCGCAGCGGTTTGAGGATCGCGACCGCCTCATTCGGGTCGTCAATACGACGGCTTTCCGTCACTTCCAGAATCAGCGTATCCGGCTGGATCCGGTAGCGATTGATGAGCTCCAGCATCTCCGAGACCATAGTGGGATGCATCAACTGCAGGGCAGAGAGATTGACCGACAGCGGCAGGTTGACACCACGCTCCTGCCAGGCGGCAAGCTGGCGGCATGACTCCTCAAGCACCCAGTAGCCCACCGTGACCATCAGACCACAGGACTCAATACGTTCGATTAACCCTTCCGGCAGCTCCCAGCTGCCATCCGGCTGTTGCACGCGCAACAGCGCTTCCGCGCTTTCCACTTCACCCGTCAGCAAATTGACCTGCGGCTGGAGCCAGAGGGCAAACTGATGGTTATCCAGCGCGGTGAGGATGTCGCTCTCTTCAGTCAGACGCTGCTGCGCCTTTTCCATCTGATCCGGGTCGAAGAACTGGATCTGGTTTTTCCCTTTGCGACGGGCGGTGAATGCCGCCGAGAAGGCGCGACGATAGAGCTGCTCTGCGGTCAGATCGCCATAGAACATGGCAATCCCAATACTGGCGCTGGGGCGAAGCTGAATACCCTGAATGGGCAGCCGCTCATTAATGACAGTGAGTACTTGCTGACCTAACGTGATCGCATGCCACGGCTCTTTCACGCCGTTCGCAATCACCACCAGGTCATAACCGCTGACCTGAGTCAGCACCATACGTGGAGCAAGCACCGATTTAACCTTTTCGACCAGCGTCAGTAACAGCATTTCACGCTGGCTCTCCTTGAGCACCCCAGCGGTATCCTGCAGGGTTTCACAGGCGATGACCATCAGCGCCGTGGTCTGCTGGCGCGCCACGGTCTGCTCCAGCATCGCCATCAGGAACGCTTTATTAGGAAGCTCCGACACCGGAAAACGGGTGGCGCTACTGTTCAGTTCATCCTGCTGACGCTGAATGCGCTGCTGGTTGAGGTTGTAGCTGCGCACCAGCATGCCGATCTCATCGTCATGATGCAGGCGGGGGAGCTCAAGCTGATGACCCATCTGCTCCTGGGGAGAAAGCGCGTTCAGCTCCCGGGCGATACGCCGCAGCGGGTGGACAATCAGCCGGTTAATGCACCAGGTCAGCGCCACGCTCAGTATCAGCGTCATAAGTAAGCAAGTGGTCACTAACGTAATAAACCAGCTCATGACGAATTTATACATGCGGTACGAGTCCGCCTGCAGAACAAGATAAGCCAGCGGCTGCGGATTCGCAGGGCGTTCAAGCGAGTAGATGGGTAGCGAAATTTGTACCGGCAGTTCAAACAGGCGCATCACCATCATCGGGACGGGACGTTCGGGGATAAAACTCATCCGCAGCGCCTGGAACTGGTTCGGCAGCACCACGTCTGCGCGGCTGACGACGCCCGCAGGCTGAATACGTTTTAAAATGGTTTCCGCTTCGGGAATATCGCCTTTCAGAATAGAAGCCGAAAGCGGGCCACGCACCGAGCGGGCAATACTTTCTAATTGCGAAGCCGTGTTATAGCGATTCTGCTGCACGGAATGAAACAGCAAAATGACGCAAAATAGCAGTACAAACAGCAAGGTGACAGCAGAAACCATCGCCATCTGTTTGATCGTTAAGGAACGGCTGACACGCAAAATGACTCTCCACAGAACTCGAAGCGCAGGGCGCACCAGGGTGTAAACCTGGCGCGCCTGAGTATACCCGATCGCCGCGCTTTTAAGAGAGACTTACAAATGGATTAAGTAAAATCCGATTACCAGTCCGCGTAGGGAATGAGCGGCTGTGGCGGTAAGTCCATATCACCCTGCCAGCCTGCGGCGGAGTAGCGTACATAGAGCAGCGCATGGCTTGGGGTATAGTCTTTCGCTTCCTGAATATCCACGCCAAGACCCACAAACCAGTTGGACGTGACCCGGCGCTCGACAATGGCCCGCGCGGTATAACCGGTGCCTGAGGAGCTGCTGCCGGTTTCCATCGCCCCCCTGTCGGTGTAGCGGCCTGGCTCATCGACGGGAATGAGTCCCTGAAGGGGATAGCGCAGCACATCGTTGGTTTTGGAGTGAGACCATGAGACAGATCCGCCCAGCTCCCAGGACCAGTTCTCCGTGCGTTTACGCCAGGTGACCGGCAGTGCAAAGGAGACATATTCCTGCGGGCTATAATAGCCGCCCTGACCCAGGGTATAGCCGCTCAGATCTTTATCGTAGTGCCAGAGCATGTTAGAGACACCGACAGTCAGGCGCTCGTTGTTTTTATTAATCAGCTTGTAGTAGTAACCGGTCATCCAGCGGACACGCCAGTTATCCTCTACATTTTTCCCGGTCAGCGATTCCGCATTCAGGCTTGACCAGATGCCGTTCGCCTCGCCTTTATCGTAGCTGATGCTCACGCCACCGCCGGTGGCGCGCACGCCGCCCCAGGTGGTGCCGGTATTGGTGTCTTTTTGCCCGGCAAAGGCCAGCAGAGAGCTGGAGATCGGGCGACGGTGGGCGTTAATGGTGTAGCCGATAGGACCGAGATCGTTGCTATAGCTCACCCCGCCGACCACATCCACCACGTCAAAGCCCATTGGCGTGGTGCCGATATCCCATGCCCAGGTTTTATTCTGCCAGCCCACGGCCACGCTTGCGCCGTTTGACGTCTGACTGGTGTTGCCGCGACATGGCGTTTCGGCACAGGTCCCCCATTTGGGATCGTAGGTGCCGTTGTTAGTGGCAAACGAACCGGCATCCATATTGACCAGATCGCTGCGGAAGAACATCCGTCCATCAGAGAGCGGCGCATCCACTTGCAGCATGGTGGTGTGGGCTTTCAGGTCGGAGTAGCCGCCGGTACCGCTGGAGCCCCAGTAGTCGTGCTGCAGCGTGACGTTAACATCCTGCTGGCGATACAAATCACCGGCATCGCTACGCACGCCGCGCTTCA
Organism: Enterobacter cloacae complex sp. 394F7; assembly: GCF_057320385.1. NCBI lineage: Bacteria > Pseudomonadati > Pseudomonadota > Gammaproteobacteria > Enterobacterales > Enterobacteriaceae > Enterobacter > Enterobacter cloacae complex sp. 394F7. Next base: position 10,685 of record NZ_JBXWCS010000024.1, read on the forward strand.
GCCAGTCATCTTTTTCGTCGTTACGCGTCAGGCGCGTAAAGGTGTCATTGTCTGCCGGACGGGTGGTGGTGATGCCAGAGGAGACCATGGCATCTTTATAGGTCTCCAGCGCCTGCTGAGGCTGGCCATTTTGCGTCTGAAAACGTGCCGCATCACGCAGCACCAGCGCGTTTTCCATTGACGCAGGCTGTGATTTTGCCTGCGGAATGATGCTGTTGAACGTCTTTTCTGCGGCAGCAGAATCACCCAGCCCCGCCTGCGCCATCGCGATGCGGCGCTGCATGTTGAGCGACAACGGCTGGCCATTTTGCGTCGCAGGCAGTTTCGCCAGTTCGGCACGCGCAGCGTCTTTGTCGCCCTGCGCACTGTAGATTTCGGTCAGGCCGAGGATCGCATCTTCGTTTTGTGGCTCGCGCTGCAACACGCCGCTGTATGCCGTTTTTGCTGCACTGAGATCGCCTCGCTGCTGCGCCCAGTCCGCCAGGGTTAAATCGATACGGGTAGAAGCAGGTTGCTGACGAAGAAGATTTTCCGCCTCCTGCTCTTTGCCACTGTCGCGCAGGCGATTGGCGGTTTCGAGCACCTGATTACTTTGCAGGCGGTCGGCAAGCTCCTGAATATTGCCGTTCCACTGGCTGCGCGGCAGCGTCTCCAGATGGGCCAGCGCGGCACGATCCTGGTTGTTACCGGAAAGATAGAGCCCGTTGGCATACACCTGATCCGGGTCGGTCGGTTTCTGGCTGGCAAGCTGACGCATCAGGGTATCTGCCTGACTGCGCTGGCCTGCGCTGTAGAGATCGCGCGACAGGCGATAGGTGATCCATACGTCGCCTGGAGAGAGCGCCAGACGACGACGCTGAACCTCGGCGGCCTGGGCGTATTTGCCCTGGTTCTCCAGCTGCTCGGCCTGGGCGGAGAGTTGTTCGTTGGTCAGGCTACGTTCAATATCATCAATGCTGCGACGCTGGCTGGCGGAGAGCGACTGGATAAACTGCGAGGCTTTCTCCGGTGACTGTGCGCGATAAATATTGGCCAGTCCGCGGACCGCGTTACTGTTGCCGCTGTCCATGCGTAATGCCTGGCGATAATAGCGCTCGGCGGCGTCGTTATCTTTACGTGCCGCTGCGGCATCACCCAGCCCCAGCACCGCATAACTGTCGCTATTGTCGATAGTGCGCGCCTGCTGATAATAGCGCTCCGCCTGTGCCGGGTTATTCGCTTTCAGCGCCGCATCCCCCTGCTGGATCAGCAGCCAGTAGCGGTTCACCTTCAGCAAGCTGTCCCATTTGCCGCGGTTATCGCTCTGCGGATCGAGGGCGATCGCCTTTTCAAACTGTGCCACCGCGCGAGCACGGTCGCCTTTCTGGGAGTATGCCTGGCCCAGCGCGCCAATGGCTTCGCTGTCGGCATGGTTTGCGCTGACCGCCTTTTGCAGTTCCGCCACCGCCTTATCACCCTGTCCGGCATCCACTGCCGCCAGGCCTTGTGCTTTCGCACGGAAAGTTGGATCGGCGAGCTGTTTTTGCTGCGCTTCAAGCTGTGAACGCGCTGCGGTTACGTTCTCACCGTCACTGAATACGCTCAGGTACTTTTGCAGCGCGGAGACGCTGGCATTGCTGACAGGCTGGTCTTTGATCTGCGCATACCACATATCCGACGCCTGGCTGCGGCCATTGCTGGATTTGGCCATCTCCTGCAGCACCGCAAAGCCTTCATCACGGCGCCCGGTCTGGAACAGCAGCTGAGCCAGCGTCGACTGCAGCTGCGTATTGCCGGGGCTGCTGCTGTTGATCTTTTTCAACTGGTTAATGGCCGCATTGCGGCGGGCGGGATCTTTCGCCACCACATTCCAGTATTCTGTTGCCACGTCGCCGCCCGGCGGGTTGCCGTCGAACAGCTTGTCATAGGCGGCAATCGCTTCCTGGGTATGGCCTGTCGTGGCGAGTAAGCGAGCCTGCTGTAACTGCTGGCGGCCATCCGGCGTGGAAAGCAGCATCGTGTTGCGCGAGGACTGGTACGCGCTGGAACCGGGGGCGATCCCTTTCAGTCTATCCAGCTCTTTTTGCGCGCCGGCGTTGTCGCCCTGACGAAGCAGATAGCGAAAGCGTGCCGCAATAACGTCAGGGTTGTTCGGGTCGATCAGCTCAAGACGATAGAGCGACTGACGCACCAAATCTTCACGCTGCGTCGATTCCCCCAGGCGCACCTGCTCCAGCAGCTGTTGCTGCTGCGGAGAGTTGACGGCCTGAGCCAGCGGCATCAGCGCCAGGCCAAGCGATAAACTGAGTAGATTTACTGTGAACTTGCGCATTCCTGGCCCCAATCCGGTATTAATTCACCTTTTGTGGTGAAACGAAAACGATGCTGATCCCATCCTTGTCCAAAGAGAGTCAGTACATAACTGTAGTAAGCATTATTATCAGGAAAGTGGTCAGCCACGCGCTGGCGCTGGACGGCCTGCGCATCACGCTGTTGTAAAAAAGGCAGCATGGCGGCAGAGAAGCCGACCGGGCCATTGCCCGTGCGTGCTCCACTCACCACATTCACTTTTTCCGGTGGTACACCCTGTTTTGTTGTGGTGGCGGCCATCGGCCTGAAGCGCGCCAGCAGCCGGGCTTTTTGAGGATCGTTATCGTTCATCATCCCCACCCAGAGATAGACGCGGATGGCGTCATATCCCCCCACCAGCGGCGGCTCCTGCTGTAACCGCCAGCCTTTGTTTTTCTGGTATTGCACCCAGTCCGGCGAAAAACCTTTCGGCGCACTCTCCAGCAGCAAGCGCAGATTGGTCTCACGCAGGGTGGTCCACGGGGCGCCAAAACGCGTGAAGTAGCTTGCGAGCTGTGGTGGAAGATAGCTGGGATTAAAACGCCAGGCGTTCTCATCGACAAAGCCAACTTTACCGGGCAGCAGCATCAGACCGAGGCCAGGTACTTTCACCACTTCTTCGCGGGCGATGCGCTCGAGTAGCGCCTTGCCCGTACGGGTATAGTCAGCGTCTTTCCATAACCGCCCCGCTTCAAGCAGGGACCAGGCGATCCAGATATCGGCATCCGAGGCGGAATTGGTATCGATAACCGCCCAGGTGTCTTTGTCTTTTTGCCCCCATAACCAGGCGGGGAGCGTGTCGTCGAGATGCCCCCCGGCAAGGTTATCCCGCGTCCATGCCAGCACCTTGTCGAACGCTTTACGGTCATTCGCGGCGAGGGCAAAGAACAGCGCGTAGCTTTGCCCTTCCGAGGTAGTGATTTTACGCGTGTCGCTGGGATCAATGACCCGCCCGCCCTCGCTGATGTAATCCTGTTTAAATTTCTCCCAGGCAGGCCAGGTACAGGCGGCGCGCAGAGGCGCCGCTGCCAGCATCAACGCAATGACACACCAGCGAAAGGCTTTCATCACATCTTACTCATGATCCGGATTCAGGCGACGACGGCTGATGATACGCAGCAGACGCCACAGCACCCAGGCCAGCAGCACCACGCTGACGGCGGCCAGGATAGCGAGCAGAATCGGATGGTTAGAGAGCGCATACCACAGACGTTCGAACCATGGCAGATGCCCTACATAGTACACATCGCCTACGCGCAGGCTGTTCACGCCCGACTCACGGATCACCGACACAGAGCCGAACATCGCGGCACGTTTACCGCTGTCGTTCATCGCACTGTTGAGCAGTTCGTAGCCACGCGGGCTGTCTGCGAGCAGGGCAATCACGCTACGCTGATCGTTGTACGGTGACTGGAAGCCGACCACGGCCGCCATCGCCCCCTGAGACGTGACAGCCGTCTGCGCGCTGGCTTTACGATCGTTGATATCCGGCATGATGCTCGGGAACTCGGTCTGACGCAGCGGCGTGTTAACCCAGGACTGGGCTGCCTGAACCAGCAGATCGATACGCTTCTCATCCTTCAGCTTATCCGGGATGGAACCGATCACCATGATGTCCGCATCTTTGTTCTGAATTTGAGCGCCATCATCCGTCAGGGTAACGTTAATCGCCGGCAGGCCCGTTTGCGCGCCTACGGTCGCCATGGTGTCCAGCAGAGTCGTCACCTGCCCTTCATTTGGCGCTTTTGGCATCACAACAATGGATTCAGACAGGTCCGCCATACGGCTGAACGGGAAGCCCGCGTTAGCAAATGCCCGCAGATCCGGCATGGCGAGGAAGTGATAGTACTTCGAGAAGTCGATGGTCGATTCATCGCCAATCACGACGTGGTTCTGCACCGGCTGGAAGGTGATGCAGTTGTCCACCGAACCGCCCGGCATTGGATTCATGTACTGGAAATCAAAGCGCAGCTGGTTTACCGCCCCGAGCTTCAGCGCCGGGATGGAAACATCGGTTTTACCATCCAGCAGCCCCTGCAGTACCGGCAAACGCAGCAGCAGACGGTTCGTTTCCTGATTATTCATCAGATTAAACGACTGCAGGAACTGGTTATTCAGGCTGATATCCATGCGCGAACTGTCTTTGGTTGACGGCGCGGTGTAACGATAGTTGAGGTTCATATCGATACCGGTGGTGCGCAGCAGATACAGGTCCGGCGGCAGGTTCAGCGACAGGCTGACAGGAGACGGCTCAATCCCTGTCGACTGCAGCTGCTCTTCATAGGTTTTCAGCTCCCCGAAGGTGACGGCGCGGTCGGTACGTACCCAGTTTGGCGCGTCATAAGGTTTACGTGCCAGCAGCGGCTTGACCTCATCAACAACCACGCTGCTGCCGCGGAACAGGATATTCCCCTGCGCAATCGCTTTTGCCGCCTGCACCAGGTCTTTCTCATCACGCCCGAAAACCACCAGCAGCTTCACATACGGGTTATCCGGGTGGCTTATCATCTCAATGGTCGGCGCTTTTACGTCCGGGTGCTCACGCAGGAAAGCAGGACGCTTCGCGTTGGTCGCAAAGATGATGGCATTTCTGTCAGGGATCTTGTCATACATAACCGGGAAGTTCTGCCCGCGCCAGCCGGAACGGGAGCCGAACCAGGAGGCCACGATGGTCGCTGCCAGTTGCTCCGTGACGTCCGGTGAGGACGCAAAGACCATCGGCAGGTTTAACGGGCGATTATCACGCGGATCGAAGAACGGCACCGGGAACGCGGAGAGATCGTTTTTCAGCGCCAGCGACTGGTAGGTCATCTGCAGCGATGAGTTACGCCCGACATCCATCCACAGCGTGTTGCTGGCCGGGTTTTCGCAGACGTCACGGTAGTGGCCCACGAATTCCAGACGGATACGGTTAAAGTCGGTGATAAACAGCGGGTTGATCGGCACCTGAGCCAGGGTTTTCTTACCCAACTGCTCTTTGGTGACCGGCAGCACGTCCATCAGCTCGTCATTCAGGTAGACCTTCAGCTGAGACTGGGTCGGCAGCAGCGAAGGAGAAGGGGTATATTCCAGGTTCAGCACCGCCTTCGACACGACCTCATCGCTGCGCATACCAAACTCAACGCCGCCTTTAGGATTGACGCCGCGCAGCACCATGCTGCCCGGAGGCGGCGCAATCTGCGCAAAGGTGAGCTTCACGTCCCGCGACGGGGCATTCTCTGTGACAACAGGCGCATTAGCCCCCGGAACGCCCGGCATCACCTGCCCCACAACCTGCGCGTCGGCCGGCAGGGTATTTCCCGCTGTCGGCTGGTTGGGAACGAGATTTTCTGTTTGACCGGGCGCCGCAGTGACTACCGGTTCGGTCGCTTGCGACACCACAGGCACCGTAGGAGCTGGCGTGGCCGCGGCGTTATCAGGCGCTGCGTTAGCCATTGTTGCAGGGAGCGTACTCATCCCCATTGCCACTGCACATAACCAGGAAAGTTTTGTTTTCATCGCGTTATCATCATTGTTGAGCCATAACCGGGTCCGCCTGCTTCGCCTCATCCCGCTCAGGACGACGAGGAATGAACGACACGACCCAGGAAACCAGCGAAGTAAGTGACCGGAAAATTATTTTCACCGACGACGGGGCAAATTCTGCAAGGTGACGATAGCCACGGAACCCCAGCTTCAGAATATCCAGCAGGCTTTCCAGAGGTTTATCTTCAGGGAAGCTGTCCTGCCAGAGAGCCCACGTATCCGCGCGGGCAAACGTACACTGCACAAAATCAATATGTTGCTTCCTGGTCAGCGGCATCAGCTGCAGACCCACTTCATTGCCTGCCACACGCACAACCTGTGTCGGGAAGACATACTCCTGCTGGCCACGCTTAAGCAACAGGTTAACCTTCTGCCCTTCCAGCACCTTCGCCTGACCGTTGATTTTGATACCCAGACCACCGTCGGAGAAGTCATGAACGGTACAGGAGAAGAGATGACCATCTTCACGGGCTATCGCCGCAGGCATGCTGATTTCAACACGATGCGCGCGACGTACCTGCTTGCTTTCCACCGACACCGCCACTGCGCCGCCAAGGATAATCAGGTTGTAAAATACCCATGCCATACTGACGAACACCGTCAGGATTTCGTTTTCCGGACCGTAGAAGTAGCGCCAGATACCGGCAATTACCCCCACAATGTTCAGCAGCACCAGGAAGATGTACGGACGGGAGATCACCCAGTCGACATACTCCTCTTCCACCAGGCCCCCCTTCGCGGTGACGTTAAACTTGCCTTTATGCGGGTTAATCAGCGCCACCATCGTTGGCGGCGCGATGTACCAGGCCAGCACCGTTTCGTAGATTTCACTCCAGAATGAGTGGCGATACTTGCCCTGAATCTTCGAGTTGGTCAGGCTCGCGTGGATCATGTGCGGCAGAACAAACAGCGCAATCATCAGCGCGGGCGCGTAGATGATATAGGCGTGAAGAAGCAGGAACGCCAGCGGCGCGGTCAGGAAGATCAGCCGCGGAATACCGGATAAGAAGTGGAACATGGCGTTGACGTAGCACAGACGTTGCGCCAGCTTGAGGCCTTTACCCAACAGCGGGTTATCAAGACGGAAAATCTGTACCATCCCGCGCGCCCAGCGAATACGCTGGCCGATATGCGCCGACAGGGATTCCGTCGCCAGACCGGCCGCCTGAGGGATACGCATATAGGCAGAGGTATAGCCGCGACGGTGCAGGCGTAGCGAGGTATGGGCATCTTCGGTAACCGTTTCAACCGCGATGCCGCCAATTTCATCCAGCGGTTTACGGCGGATAACCGCACAGGAACCGCAGAAGAAGGTCGCATCCCACATGTCATTGCCGTCCTGCACCAGGCCATAGAACAGCGTGCCTTCGTTCGGGGTCTTACGGAAACGGCCGAGGTTACGTTCAAACGGATCCGGCGAGAAGAAATGGTGCGGCGTCTGCATCATCGCCAGCGCTTTCTCTTTCAGGAACCAGCCCATCGTCATCTGCAGGAACGAGCGCGTCGGCACGTGGTCGCAGTCAAAGATGGAGACAAACTCCCCTGTCGCATACTTCAGCGCGTTGTTGATGTTCCCGGCTTTGGCATGTTCGTGAGAGGTGCGGGCGATATACTCAACGCCCACCTCTTGCGCGAACTCACGGAACGCGGCCCGACCGCCGTCATCCAGGATCCAGATTTTGAGCTTATCTTTGGGCCAGTCGATGCCCAGCGCGGCATAAATGGTATTTTTCACCACGCTCAGATCTTCGTTATAGGTCGGCACAAAGAGATCGACAGTCGGCCACTGCGACGTATCTTTTGGCAGCGGAACCGGCTGGCGGTTGAGCGGCCAGATCACCTGGAAATAGCCCAACACCAGCACGATCCAGGCGTACGTTTCAGCAAACAGCAGCACCAGACCGCATACCAGACTAACCGGATCATCCCAGTTCAGCGTTGAGGTATAACGCCACCAGATATAGCGGCAGGAGACGGTCAGTGATAACACTATCAGCATCAGGGCGGAGAAGCGCCCCGGTATACGCCGCACCAGCAGCGCCACGCCCCACAGCAGGATCAGGAAAGTGAACTGCGCCAGCGGGTTAAAGGGTTGCGTGATACAGACCAGCGCCAGAATGAGCGAGAAGACAACAATCACGCCCAGAATAAAACGCCGTAAACCCGGGTGCAGATGCCCGAGTTCTTTATGGTTATCCAGATGGCTGGTCTTATCGCCCACGCGGTCAGGCAGCCTGTCCAGCCACTGATGATAGCGTTCGCGTAAAAGCTGGACCCGGCTGAAGCTGCGCCAGTGCGGCGTCTTTTTCTCCTGCCGCGGCGACGTAACCACCAGCCAGATGGCCTGAATGATGTACCGCGCCGGATCTAACGGCCGTGGACGGTCAGGATTAATGTGCGGATACAATTCACTGTGTCGCGCACGAATGCGCTGCCAGCGGGGGTGCTCGAGGGGGATGAACATCCAGGCCAGAATCATCCAGAAACAGCCGAACGCGGCGCTAAATGCCGAGGCACCATGCCGGCGATAATGCCGGTAATGGTCGCTTAAACGCGAACTGACCGGCGGGATGAGTAACCAGCTGGCGAGTCGACTCATACCGTACCCCTGGCAGGATCCGCCTCTTGGGCGAAGTGCAGCAGACACCAGTTCGCCAGCGTCAGGATCTCTTCTGCCGCCAGCGAATCGCTACGATACTCGCCAAGTGGCTGTTTGGAGGCGAGGCATTCCGCCATCCCCTCATCACGATGGATCACAATCGGCAGCAGACGACGCTGGCTTTGCAGCCAGACCTGATACAGATCGTCCTGGATCTGGCTACCAATGCGTAAATCGTTAATCAGGATATGGCTATTCTGGGGCAACCCCTGCTGATGTAGACGGATATGGCAATTAGCATCGACGTTCACAATGGAGAGCACGTGGTCGCACTGGGCAATCAGCTGTCGGGTCAGCGTGCCGGCACCGTGCGGCAGATCCAGCAGGATCCACTGATAATGGCCTTTTTCTTTGAGGCTCTGCAGTGCGAGTGTGAATTGCGAAAATAAACGCTGATAGGCGGCTTCATTCTCACGCTCTGTCGTGGTCAGTTGACCAAACGGCAGGAGATCGAGCTGGGAGGTGTAACGCAGACCCGCATCACGCCAGTCTTTATCATCAAGCAACGCGCGGGCCCAACCCTCTGTACGGGTAAAGTCGACGTTAAATGACATACGCAGCAAATTATCGGCGCAGGCGTCAATCACCAGCACCGATTCACCTAAAAGCTGTAATGACCACGCCAGCGCCGCGGTAACGGATGTTGTACCCACTCCACCACGGACGCCCTGTAATCCGAGTATGGCCATCAATGGCTCCCTTATTGTTGTTGGGTAAATTCAGCTAATAACGGCCAACGTTTAATAGCCGCAGCCAACTGTTCCCGCTGGGAAATATCGGTGTAATCTATTTCAGGTAAAGAAAAGGCCTGCGTCAGCGCCAGAAAATCGTTTTGGAATGTGTAACCCAGGGTCGAATCGACTGGGGTTCCGGGTTCGTTATTATCCATTTTTTTCCATCCCTTTGAGTATCGTTTTACTCTCTGAAGTCGCGAGGCTTCCTGCCCTGTGAAATTTCATTTACATGCTAAATCTGATGCTCTTTAATTTCAATGTTAGGTTTATTTCTACGCTTTCGCTAGTAAACTGATATACAGATAAATTAGACGAAAAGAGGGACACCGTGGACTCCATATTTTCTATTGGCATCCAGTCATTATGGGACGAATTGCGCCACATGCCAGTCGGAGGAGTCTGGTGGGTTAATTCGGATCGTAATGAAGATGCTATCAGTCTGGTAAACCAGACAATTGCCGCGCAGGGTAAGGACTCCCGGGTCGCTGTCATTAGTATGGGCGAAGACCCGAAGCAAATTATTACGCTTGAGCGAGACCGCGGTCCACAGACGGTACGCTTGTTTTCCATGCCGTCGGAAGCAGATAGTCTATACTATTTGTCCCGCGACATTCAGTGTTCCATCAATCCAGACCGCTTTTTATTGATTCTTAAATGTTCACATAATGCCCTGCAAAATATCCCGACGGAGAAACTGCTGCAGTGGCTGGAAAAAATCAATAAATGGGCAAAATTTCAAAATTGCACGCTATTGATAATCAATCCCGGCAGTAATAACGACAAGCTGTTCTCACTTTTAATGGCGGAGTATCGCTCGCTATTCGGCCTGGCGAGTCTGCGCGACCAGGCGGGCAGCTATCTCTACGATATTGCATTCTGGTGTAATGAAAAAGGCGTGAGCGCCAGACAGCAACTTACGCTTAAACATATTGACGGCGAGTGGCACCTTGCCCAGCAAGAAGAAACCGTGGTGCAACCGCGCAGCGATGAAAAACGGATCCTGAGCCATATTGCGGTACTGGAGGGGGCGCCCGCGCTGTCTGAAAACTGGTCCCTGTTTGAGTCCAATGAAGCGCTTTTTCATGAAGCCCGAACGACGCAGGCGGCAACCCTTGTTTTCTCGCTGATGCAGAACAATCAGATTGAAACGCTGGCACGACAAATTCATACCTTACGTCGTCAACGCGGCAGCGCGTTAAAAATTGTGGTACGCGAAAACAATACCAGCCTGCGTGCCACGGACGAGCGTCTGCTTTTGGGCTGTGGCGCAAACATGGTTATCCCGTGGAATGCCCCTCTGTCACGCTGCCTGACGCTTATCGAAAGTGTCCAGGGGCAGCAGTTCAACCGCCACGTACCGGAAGATATTTCCACGCTGCTTTCCATGACCCAGCCGATGAAACTGCGTGGTTATCAGAAATGGGATACCTTCTGCGATGCCGTTGGCAACATGATGAACAACACGCTGCTTCCTTCAGACGGGAAAGGGGTAATGGTTGCCCTGCGTCCTGTACCGGGGATCCGCGTGGAACAGGCGCTCACCTTATGCCGCCCGAACCGTACCGGGGACATCATGACGATTGGCGACAACCGCCTGGTTCTGTTTTTGTCTTTTTGTCGGGTGAACGATCTCGATACCGCGCTGAACCATATCTTCCCGCTGCCTACCGGGGATATTTTCTCAAACCGTATGATTTGGTTCGAAGACAATCTGATCAGCGCTGAGCTGGTGCAGATGCGTGCCCTCGCGCCTGAAAACTGGGTGAAACCGCTACCTGTCACGAGCGATGTCAAACCGATCCTCAATGCACGGCATGACGGCCATGTCTGGCGTCGGGTTCCGGAACCCCTTCGCTTATTAACTGAGAATGGGGAGAACGCACCATCATGAATATCAGCGATATCATTCAACTGGTTGTATTCTGTGCGCTGATCTTTTTCCCGCTTGGTTATTATGCACGCCATTCACTGCGCCGTATTCGCGATACGGCCAGAATGGCGTTTGGCAAACCTCGCTATGTCAAACCAGCCGGAACACTGACACGGGCAACACACGTCAAGGCAGACCGAAAACATGACTAACTCAACTTATACCGCTTCGTCACCATCGCCTCTGTGGCAATACTGGCGCGGCCTTTCCGGCTGGAACTTCTACTTTCTGGTGAAGTTTGGTCTGCTGTGGGCTGGCTATCTGAACTTCCATCCTCTGCTGAACCTGGTGTTTATGGCCTTCCTGCTGATGCCGCTGCCCAATATCAGGCTGCATCGCTTGCGTCACTGGGTTGCCATCCCGCTGGGTTTTGCGCTGTTCTGGCATGATACCTGGCTGCCGGGGCCGGACAGCATCATGAGTCAGGGTTCGCAGGTCGCCGGGTTTAGCGCCAGCTATATCCTCGACCTGACCGAGCGCTTTATTAACTGGCAGATGATTGGCGCGGTCTTTGTGCTGCTGGTTGCCTGGCTGTTTCTGTCACAGTGGATCCGCGTCACGGTGTTTGTCGTTGCCATTATGATCTGGCTGAACGTTCTGACGCTGGCTGGGCCAAGTTTTTCCCTGTGGCCTGCCGGTCAACCGACCAGCACGGTGACCACCACCGGAGGAAGCGCGGCAGCAACCGTTGCTACGGCAGGCGACACGCCGGTGGTGGGTGATATTCCAGCGCAGACCGCACCGCCGACCTCAACCAACCTGAATGCCTGGCTTTCCAGCTTCTACACCGCGGAAGATAAGCGTCAGACTAAATTCCCGGATGCACTCCCGGCGGATGCTCAGCCGTTTGAACTGCTGGTAATTAACATCTGCTCCCTCTCCTGGGCTGACGTTGATGCGGCTGGTTTAATGTCGCACCCGCTGTGGTCGCATTTCGATATCCAGTTTAAAGACTTTAACTCTGCCACCTCGTACAGCGGCCCGGCGGCCATCCGCCTGCTGCGAGCAAGCTGCGGCCAGCCATCGCACAAGAATTTGTATCAGCCCGCTGGCAACCAGTGTTATCTGTTCGATAACCTGGCGAAACTGGGCTTTACGCAGCATCTGATGCTGGGGCATAACGGTCAGTTCGGTAACTTCCTGAAAGAGGTGCGTGAACAAGGGGGTATGCAGGCACCGCTGATGGATCAAACCGGGCTGCCGGTCACGCTGCTGGGCTTCGACGGCTCGCCAGTCTATGACGATACCGCCGTGCTACAGCGCTGGTTGCAGACCATTGAAAAAGACAGCAATCCGCGCAGCGCCACGTTCTATAACACCCTGCCCCTTCACGACGGTAATCACTTCCCGGGCGTGAGTAAAACGGCGGATTACAAAGTGCGTGCGCAGAAGTTCTTTGATGAGCTGGATGCGTTCTTCACTGAGCTGGAAAAATCTGGCCGTAAAGTGATGGTGGTTGTCGTTCCGGAGCACGGTGGGGCGCTGAAAGGCGACAGAATGCAGGTGTCCGGCCTGCGCGATATCCCCAGCCCATCCATTACCAACGTGCCTGCCGGGATTAAATTCTTTGGTATGAAGGCACCGCATCAGGGCGCACCGATTGAGATCACTCAGCCAGTCAGCTATCTGGCCATCTCTGAGCTCGTGGCCCGCGCGGTCGATGGTAAGCTGTTTGTGGAAGATAGCGTGAACTGGGATCAGCTCACCAGCAATCTGCCGCAAACCGCGGAAGTGTCAGAGAATGCGAATGCGGTTGTCATTCAGTACCAGAACAAACCGTACGTTCGCCTGAACGGCGGAGACTGGGTACCTTATCCGCAGTAAGTTCTCCAGACCCTCTTCCCCTCGGGGAGAGGGAATAATAGCCATCTTCCATCCTCTAGGGCGCATACTTATTTATTCAGCGCTGCGCAGGGAGATCTCACCGCCCACCCAGGGCTTGATGACGCCATCCTGCTCCAGGAGCAGGGCACCCTGTGCATCAATGCCGCGAGAGATACCGTAGATCTCCTTATCACCAATCAGCAGTTTCACCGGTCGGTTGATAAAGTTATCGAGTTTTTCCCAACGAGACAGGAACGATGCCAGCCCTTCCTGTTCAAAGAGAGACAGGGAGGTACGCAGCTCTTTAATCATACGCACGGCAAGCGTGTTGCGATCGATGGTGATCCCCGCTTCCTGCAGGTTGGTCCACGCCTGATTCACCACATCGCTTTGCACATTTCGCATCACCATATTGAGACCGGCACCAATGACAATTTGCGCCGCATCGCCTGTTTTTCCCGTCAGTTCGACCAGAATACCGGCAAGCTTACGATCGTTCAGGTAAAGGTCGTTTGGCCATTTTACCCGTACCTTATCCGCGCCAAGTTCGTGCAGAACTTCCGCCATAACGATACCAATCACCAGACTCAGACCCACTGCGGCGGCAGGCCCCTGCTCAAGGCGCCAGTACATGGAAAGATAGAGGTTTGCGCCAAACGGTGAGAACCATTTACGCCCGCGACGGCCGCGCCCGGCCTGCTGGTACTCTGCAACGCAGGCATCTCCTGATTCCAGCTCGCCTATCCGCTCCAGCAGGTACTGGTTTGTCGAATCGATGACCGGCAATACGGCCACGTTACCCTGCCCTATCTGGCTGCGGATGAGTTCTTCATTCAGGAGCTGAATGGGTTCCGGCAGGCTGTAGCCTTTTCCGGGCACGGTGAAGACATCAACCCCCCAGTCGCGGAGGGTCTGAATATGTTTATTAATGGCAGCACGGCTCATGCCCAGCTGCTCACCTAATTGCTCGCCAGAATGAAACTCACCGTCGGCCAGGATGCCAATCAGGGTTAACGGGATGGTATTGTCCTTCACGCGATAGCCTCCACAGCATTCACTTCACCCGTCCGACCAATGAAGCGGACTTCCGGCTCCAGCCAGACGTTAAATTTCTCACCCACTTGCTGACGCACATGGTGCGCCAGTTGCACCACGTCGTCGCTGGTCGCATCGTGTTGATTGATCAGCACCAGAGCCTGCTGACGGTGAACCGCTGCGCCGCCCACGGTAGTACCTTTTAACTGGCACTGATCGATAAGCCACCCTGCGGCCAGCTTCACGCTGCCATCCGCCTGCGGGTAATGCGGGGCAGTAGGCCATTTAGCCAGCAATGTTTTCGCGTTTGCGCTGCTTATGACGGGGTTTTTAAAGAAACTGCCGGCATTTCCGTTTACTTTGGGATCGGGCAGCTTGGTCATGCGCATATGGCAAACCGAGTCAAACACATCGCGAGGGGTGACGGTTGCCGGATCGAGGCGCGTTAAATCACCATAGGTCAGCACCGGCTGCCAGGTTTTGGACAGACGCAGACCCACGGCGACAATGACGTAGCGATCCTGATATTCATGTTTGAAGATGCTGTCACGGTAGCCAAAACGGCACTGCTCTGCCGTTAAACGCTGAGCCGTACCGGTCGCCAGCTCAATGCAGTCGACATAGTCGCACACGTGTTTGAGTTCGATGCCATACGCACCGATATTTTGAATGGGTGATGACCCCGCGCAGCCCGGGATGAGAGCCAGGTTTTCCAGTCCCGGCATCCCTTTTTCGAGGGTATACTGCACCAGTTGATGCCAGTTTTCGCCGGCACCTACGCGCAAACGCCAGCTATCGGCGCACTCTTCGACCTCAATTCCCATGATGCGGTTAATAATGACCGTCCCGGCAAAATCATCGAGAAACAGGACATTGCTGCCTTCGCCCAGAATCAGTACGGGTTCGTTGTTTTCTGTTGCGCGTTGCCATGCATCCAGCAGTTGCTGGGCCGTATCGGCGCGTACAATGTGATTAGCATTCCGTTGAATACCAAAGGTATTCCAGGGCTTAAGGGAGTGGTTCATAGGCGCTATCCTGATGCAAAAACGCAGGTAGTTTACCGTATAAGCAGCACGTTGTGGGGAATTAGTTTGTGCAGCGCAGAAACGCAAAAAGGCCATCCTTTCGGATGGCCTCTTCACTTATTTGATGCCTGGCAGTTCCCTACTCTCACATGGGGAGACCCCACACTACCATCGGCGCTACGGCGTTTCACTTCTGAGTTCGGCATGGGGTCAGGTGGG
>NZ_JBXWCS010000025.1:0-25501 GCF_057320385.1 Enterobacter cloacae complex sp. 394F7
TTGTGAAAGTTCCATTTAAAAAAGGGTCCATGATGAACATGAACCCTTTTTACACCAGCCACCGGATCGGTCAACCGATCCTTAAACGATCGGCATTAGGATAATCCCGCTTTTTTATTTTCCGTTATACGGAATTAGTGGCAGCCACAGCCGCCATTACCGCAACCACCTTTACCGTGGTCGTGACCATGGTCGTGGCCGTGGCCACCGCAGCAGCCGTCATGGCCGTGATCGTGGTCATGGTCGTGACCGTGCGCACCGTGAACGTGGCCATGAGCCAGCTCTTCTTCGGTTGCTTCACGGATAGCGACAACTTCTACGTTGAACTTCAGGTTCTGGCCAGCCAGCATGTGGTTGCCATCAACCACAACGTGGTCGTCTTCAACTTCAGTAATTTCAACCGGAACCGGGCCCTGGTCAGTTTCCGCCAGGAAGCGCATGCCAACCTGCAGTTCGTCAACGCCCATGAACACGTCTTTAGGAACGCGCTGAACCAGGTTGTCGTCATACTGGCCGTATGCGTCGTTCGCGCCTACAGCAACGTCAAATTTATCGCCAACTTCATGACCTTCCAGCGCGTTTTCCAGGCCGGAAATCAGGGAACCGTGACCATGCAGGTAGTCCAGCGGCGCACTCACCGGAGACTCATCAACCAACACACCGTCTTCTGTACGTACCTGATAGGCCAGGCTGACCACCAGGTCTTTTGCTACTTTCATGATATCTCCTGAGCGTGGGAAAATTGCTGGCGCAGATTGTAGCGGAAATCTGCACCCGTGTACCCTTTAGCTTAAAAAAACTCAGGGCATATCGCTAGTCCGGATGAAAAATGCCGATCACTTGCTCTTCTTTGCGTACATGATCGCGCGCTTCTTTGTCGGCCTCACGCATCTGGTGGCCGCACTTAACACACTCAACAACATCAATATTATTTTCACGCCACATTGCCAGAGTATCTTGCGCCTGGCAGGAAGGGCACTTTGCGCCCGCAATAAAGCGTTTACGTACAGCCATATTTGGTTACCCTTTATTCAAATTCGTCCCAGCCGTCCAGCTGGCGTCGTTCCTGCTGCATCTCGCGCTGGAAAATCTCCTCCAGCTCGCGACGCGCTTCCCGCACGCGGGAAATCTGCGCCGTATCCGTGTGTACGGGCATCAGCTCGCGCAGCATTCGCATATCCAGCCGTCGGAAGTGCATCTGGGCCCGCTGCGCCTGATGCGGGTGCATACCCAGCGAAATCAACGCTTTGCGCCCCAGCTCCAGCGCACTGGAAAACGTCTCACGCGAGAAGTGTTTCACACCCGCCTGCAACAGTTCGTGCGCTTCAACACGTCCCCGCGCACGCGCCAGAATATGCAGATGCGGGAAATGCTGCTGGCAGAGTTCGACCAGCTTCATCGTATCTTCCGGATCGTTACAGGTAATGACGATCGACTCCGCCGCCTCCGCACCTGCGGATCGCAGTAGTTCGAGCTGCGTCGCATCGCCGTAGTAAACCTTGTAACCATATTTGCGCATCAGGTTGACCGCGCTGATATCCCGCTCCAGCACCGTGATGCGCATTTTGTTCGCCATCAGCAGACGACCAATCACCTGCCCGAAGCGGCCAAACCCCACCACAATCACTTGCGGCTTATCGTCTTCCACCCACGGGGCTTCGTCTTCATCATCAGCCGGGTTTAAGCGGCGCGACAGCAGTTTATCCACCAGCTTCATCAGCAGCGGCGTGGTCATCATCGACAGCGTGACCGTCACCAGCAGAAGCGCCATCTGATCGTCTTTGAACAGTTTCTGGGACGATGCCGTAGAGAACAGCACAAACGCGAACTCTCCCCCCTGGCTTAGCACGCTGGCAAACTGCATACGTTCCGAACTGCGCAGCCCGGATATACGCGCCAGGACATACAGCACCAGCGTTTTCACCGCCACCAGCACAGCCACGCTCACAATAACCCACAGCAGATGGGTATAGAGCACACCGAGATTGAGCGCCATGCCCACCGAAATAAAGAACAGCCCTAACAGCAGCCCTTTAAAGGGTTCGATCGCAATTTCCAGTTCGTGGCGGTATTCGCTCTCGGCGAGCAGCACCCCGGCGATAAACGTACCCAGCGCCATCGACAGCCCCAGCGCGTCCATAAACAGCGCAGAGCCTAATACCAGCAGCAGCGTTGCAGCGGTAAACACCTCGCGCACGCCTGACGCGGCGATAAAGCGGAACACCGGCCGCAGCAGAAAACGTCCCCCAATTAGCATGCCCGCAAAAGCCAGCACCTTCATGGAGACTTTTGCCCAGTCAAAGTGATCGTCACCCGGCCCGGCCAACAGCGGCACCAGCGCTAACGCCGGGATCACCGCTAAATCCTGAAACAGCAGCACCGAAAAGCCCAGTTGCCCCGACTCACTGCGGTTCATGCCCTTGTCCCGCATCAGCTGCAATGCCATCGCCGTTGAGGACATGGCAAGGCCAATACCTCCGATGGTCGCCGCCTGCCACGAAAAGTCAGTGAGCATCAGCAATCCGGCCAGAATGGCCGCGCTGAACAGCACCTGCGCCGCGCCAACGCCAAAGATAGAGCGCCGGAGTTGCCACAGCTTTGACGGATTCAGCTCCAGGCCAATGATGAACATCAGGAAGACCACACCCAACTCGGAGAAATGGAGAATTTCATCGACATCGCTGATGAATCCCAGCCCCCAGGGGCCAATCGCGATCCCCGCCAGCAGATACCCGAGTACCGCGCCAATACCGAGCCGTGCGGCCAACGGTACAGCCACCACCGCGGCAAACAAAAACAGCACCCCGGCGAGGAGTAAATTCGATCCTTCCATTAACGCCCTCCTGCCGGAATCGGTGATGCCAGCCATTCTCCGTACGCTCTGGCGTGGCTCGCCAGCTCCTTCGGATCCTGACGCCGTGCCCAGTAGACAATAATCGGGCTCATCCAGTGCATTCGGCACATCGCCGCCGTCAGTTCAAACGGTCGCAGGATATCGCTCATCGGATAACGGTTAAGGCCATCGTAGCGGTAGGCGCTCTCCGGCTCACCGGTGGTAATCACACTACGCCAGTACTTTCCCGCCAGTTGGTTGCCCCCCACCCCGCTGGAAAACCCCCGGCTCAGCACCCGATCCAGCCACTCTTTCAGCAGGGCCGGACAGCTATAGGTATAGAGCGGATGCTGGAACACAATCACATCATGCTGACGCAGCAATTCCTGCTCGTACGGAATATCGATAAAGAAATCAGGGTAGTGCGCGTAGAGATCGTGCACCGTCACGTTACTGAGCTGAGTAGCCGGCTTAAGCAGGACGCGGTTTGCCACCGAGTCCTGAGATTCCGGATGGGCATACAGCAGCAGCACTTTTGCTGTCTGAGACATCACTCCCCTCCCGGTTCTGTTTCTGTTTTTGTGTATCGTCGTTGTTTTGGGCTACCATGGCGGCCCGGTGCGGAAAATGGCCCACACCTTACATTATCATAATGACAAATTAACATAGTCGGAACATACGGCGCTTCTATGATTGTTTTCTCCTCGTTACAAATTCGCCGCGGCGTGCGCGTCCTGCTGGATAACGCCACCGCCACCATTAATCCAGGTCAAAAAGTGGGTCTGGTCGGCAAAAATGGCTGCGGCAAATCCACCCTGCTGGCGCTGCTGAAAAACGAGATTAGCGCGGATGGCGGTAACTTTACTTATCCGGGAAACTGGCAGCTCGCCTGGGTAAACCAGGAGACGCCCGCCCTGAGTGAGCCGGCGCTCGACTATGTTATTGATGGCGATCGTGAATACCGTAAGCTGGAAGCGGAACTGAACGCCGCCAACGAGCGCAACGATGGCCACGCCATCGCCACCGTCCACGGCAAGCTGGACGCCATCGACGCGTGGACCATTCGCTCCCGCGCTTCCAGCCTGCTCCACGGCCTGGGGTTCAGCAACGAACAGCTTGAACGTCCCGTCAGCGACTTCTCCGGTGGCTGGCGTATGCGTCTTAACCTGGCGCAGGCGCTGATCTGCCGCTCCGATTTGCTGTTGCTCGATGAACCGACCAACCACCTCGATCTCGATGCGGTCATTTGGCTGGAGAAGTGGCTCAAGAGCTATCAGGGCACTCTGATTCTGATCTCCCACGACCGCGACTTCCTCGATCCGGTGGTGGATAAAATCATTCATATCGAACAGCAAAATATGTTCGAGTACACCGGTAACTACAGCTCTTTCGAACGCCAGCGCGCAACGCGCCTCGCTCAACAGCAGGCGATGTACGAAAGTCAGCAGCAGCGCGTGGCGCATCTGCAGAGTTTTGTTGACCGCTTCAAGGCCAAAGCCTCGAAGGCCAAGCAGGCCCAGAGCCGCATCAAGATGCTGGAACGCATGGAGATGATTGCCCCGGCGCATGTGGATAACCCGTTCCACTTTAGCTTCCGCGAGCCGGAGAGCCTGCCAAACCCGCTGCTGAAGATGGAAAAAGTGAGCGCCGGATACGGCGATCGCATCATCCTCGACTCCATCAAACTCAACCTGGTACCGGGTTCGCGCATTGGTCTTCTGGGGCGTAACGGTGCCGGTAAGTCAACGCTCATCAAACTGCTGGCGGGCGAGCTTAACCCGGTAAGCGGCGAAATCGGTCTGGCGAAAGGCATCAAGCTTGGCTACTTCGCCCAGCATCAGCTGGAATTTTTACGTGCGGACGAGTCCCCTATCCAGCATCTGGCGCGTCTGGCGCCGCAGGAGATGGAGCAGAAGCTGCGCGACTACCTCGGCGGCTTTGGCTTCCAGGGTGATAAGGTCACTGAAAACACAGAGCGTTTCTCCGGCGGCGAAAAAGCGCGTCTGGTGCTGGCGCTGATCGTCTGGCAGCGCCCGAACCTGCTGCTGCTCGATGAACCGACCAACCACCTCGACCTCGACATGCGTCAGGCGCTGACCGAAGCGCTGATTGAGTTTGAGGGCGCGCTGGTTGTGGTCTCGCACGATCGTCACCTGATCCGCTCCACCACGGACGATCTCTATCTGGTGCACGACGGAAAAGTCGAGCCGTTTGACGGCGACCTGGAAGACTATCAGCAGTGGCTGACGGACGTGCAGAAGCAAGAGAACCAGCCGGAAGAGTCGGCGAAAGAGAACGCCAACAGCGCGCAGGCGCGTAAAGATCAGAAGCGTCGTGAAGCTGAACTGCGTACTCAGACTCAACCACTGCGTAAAGAGATTGCCCGTCTCGAAAAAGAGATGGAAAAGCTCAACGCCACGCTTGCCGCCGTTGAAGAGAAGCTGGGCGACAGCGAACTGTATGACCAGAGCCGTAAAGCGGAGCTGACCGACTGTCTGCAAACCCAGGCGAAGACCAAATCCAGCCTCGAAGAGTGCGAAATGGCATGGCTGGATGCCCAGGAACAGCTGGAAGCGATGCTGCAGGCTGACTGACACGCCGGGAGGGTTATGGGTTTCGATATCACGAGCGACATTACATTCCGTAAGCTCAGCATCTTCATGACGTTTATGGAGAAGGGCAATATCGCGCGTACTGCCGAAACGCTGGGTCTGAGCGGCGTCAGCGTGCATCGTGCACTGCATACTCTGGAAGAGAACGTCCGCTGTCCGCTCTTTACCCATAAGGGACGTAACCTGATTGCCCTTCCGTCCGCCTGGACGCTGCTGGAGTATTGTCAGGAAGTTATGCAGGTGATGGAGCGCGGGCTGGAAGAGTCCCGTAAGGTCGCCGGTATTGGTCAGGGACGGTTGCGCGTCGGCACGCTCTACTCGCTGACGCTGGAAACCGTGCCGCGCCTGATCATGGGCATGAAGCTGCGTCGCCCGGATCTGGAGATGGATCTGACGATGGGCTCTAACGATACGTTGCTGCATATGCTTGACGACGGTACGCTGGACGCGATCCTCATCTCGATTTCCGAAAGCAATATCGACCGCAACAGCCTTGAAGTCCTCCCCCTGTTTCATGATGACATTTTCCTGGCCGCGCCTGCCTCTGCCACGCTGAATACCAGCGGGCTGGCGGATTTACGCGATTACAAAGATCAGAAATTTGTCTCGCTGGCAGAAGGGTTTGCCACCTATGCGGGGTTCCAGGAAGCATTTCATATCGCCGGATTTGAACCGGAAATCGTCACCCGCGTGAATGACATTTTCTCAATGCTCAGCCTGGTTCAGGCGGGCGTCGGCTTTACGCTGATGCCGGGCAGGATGAAGAAGGTCTACGAAAATTCAGTGCAGCTACTGAAGCTGGCAGAACCGTACCAGATGCAGCAGCTTATCGCGATTGTCTTTGCCCGCAACCGCGAGCAGGACCCGAGCCTGCGGGCATTAGCCGCCGAAGGGCGGATGTATGCGCGCAGCCTGCAGGAAAGTGTGTGATACAAAACAAGGCAACCGAACCCGTAGGCCCGGTAAGGCGTAGCCGCCACCGGGCTAAAAATTCACGCACGAAGCCTTCCTGCCAGATGCACCGCCACATCCACACCGCTGCGCTCGAGTGATATGGTCTCCCCTTCCCACGCCGCCTGACGTGTCAGGCAGGTCAGGACGCCACCGGGCGGCATCTCGATCGCCAGCCGGGCTTCACGTTCATTCGCGGCAATCACCGCCTCCTGCCAGCGCACGGTGCGCGCCATGTTCATGGCAAGATCGTCCGCGATTCTCTCCGGTTGCCAGAGCACGCGCCCGGTGCTGCCGCTCAGATACGCACAGCGCGGTCGGGAAAGGGTGACCGCTTCAAACGCCGAGACCAGCTTTCGTGACGGCTCCGCCAGCAGTTCACAATGGGATGGCACGCTGACTGCCAGCCTTTGCGCTTTGCTCGCCCCCTTTTCCAGGGCGCGTTTTGCCACCTGCGCCATCCCTTCATCGGATCCGGCAATGACGATCTGCGTTTCGGCATTCAGGTTAGCAATATACGTTCCGGTGCCTTCGATAAGCTGCTCCACCTGCGGCAGGGTTAAGCCCATGATGGCCGTCAGGCCATAGCCGTGGGGCCAGGCCTGTTCCATCAGATCGCCACGCAGCGCCACCAGCTTAAGCGCGTCCGTAAATTCCAGCGCGCCAGCCACGACCGCTGCGGGATAGGCACCAATCGATAAACCGCTCACAATGTCAGGCGATACGCCGCGCCGTTCGAGCTCGCGCGCCCAGGCCACGCCTGAAATCAGCAGACACAACTGAACCGCACGGGTATGGGTTAACGAGGCGGCACTGTCCAGCGTATCAACTTCGGCGCCCAGCACCTCACGCGCCTGAGCCAGTTCCGTTCCCGGCAGGTTTTGCAGCATACCTTCATGCTGCGTACCCTGCCCCGGAAAGGTAAACAGTATTTTCATCACTCCTCCCTGCGCCACGGGTCTGCCACCAGGCGTGGCCCACGGCGGGTTTTCAGCAGCGTTTTGCCATCGCGCAGCCACTCCGCCAGCGCGAATCCGCCCTCTGGCGTATCCACCTGGGTATCAGCCCGGCACAGCGCACCACTTAACTGCGACTGCCAGGCGGTAAACGCGTCGGGTGATATCGGCTGCGGGGCGCGGATCAGCAGATCAAGATCGCTGTCGGCATGGATCACCGGAATGCCGGTCGCCAGCGCAAAGCCGGTGCTGCCGGTAATGCCCCACGTCCACGACCACGACTGCTGCGCAAGCTGTAACGCCACCTGAACCGGTGGCTGAGTGACAAACGGCGAACGCAGCAGATCGGCGGTGACGCACAGCTCTTCAGGTGACACCACGCGGCGTACGTTTTCCGTCTTCACCCATCCGGCCGCCCGCTGGTCGCGGCGCAGTCCGCGCACGCCAACCGGGATTCGGCCATCGTTATCAACATCACGCCGCACCACCACCGGCAGGCCGGTATGCCAGGCGGCATCCACCCAGGTTTCAGTGATCCCTTCCAGCGCGTCACGCGCGGTAAGCCAGATGAGGTCGTGCGGGCGTAATGTTGTGGTCATGATTACATTCCTGACGTCAATGAGATAAACAGCGGCAGCGACAGGATACACAGGACTGAGCTTAACAGCAGTACCGCTTCTGCATCCGGTGACTGCACGCCAAAGCGGTTACCAAACACTACCCCGAAGAAACCCGCGGACAGCGCAATCATCAGGATAGCGGTGATCGCCACGGAGCCGTGCAGACCGAAGATTAAAACGATACCCCAGGCAATGGCTGGCTGGATAAGCAGCTTAGCGATAGTGGAAGTGATCACCATGGTGTTGATCTGCAGCTTACGGGCAGAGAGGATCACCCCGGTCAGGAACAGCGCCGCAGCGGTGGCGGACAGCCCCAACGGTTTAATTGCAGAGAGGACCAGTTCCGGCATTTTGATGCCGATGGCGGATAAAATCACACCCAGCAGAGGCCCCATCACGATCGGTTTTTTAATGGTTCGCCACATCAGCACCGGCAGCATAGAGAGGGTTGAGCCGGAGGTATTGCCCTCAGCGCGCGCTTTTTCCCGCTCCAGGATCAGCAAACAGAACGGCGTCATCAGCACGGACCCGCAGGCTATAGAGACCGCCACGGACAGAGATGTGGTAGATCCTTCACCCAGCACGCTACCCAGAATCGGCAGACCAAGCGCCGCATAGTTTGGCAGCGCGACGGTGAGCGTCAGCACGGCCGCATCCTGAGGGGATTTTTTAAAGACCTTCGTGGCAAGGAAATAGATAGCTGCGTAGGTGATCCACATCGCCAGAGTCAGTACCAGGATCAGCGGCGACTGCGCCACGATACCGGTCCACGGGGTTTGCACGGTCGCGCTGAACAACGCGGCAGGCAGCGCAAAATCCATGACGAAGATATTGAGCAGGGAAACATTTTTGTTATCGACCATCTTTGCCTTACCGGCCCAGAATCCCAGCAGCATGATGACGAAAATCGGTGCGAGAGCATGAACAATTACGTAAGTCATAAATCACCTGTGATTAAAAAGAAGTAGCACTGGCGCGATGATTATTATTTTCAGGATGCAGTTTCCCGCACGGGCGTAACGGATACGCCCGTGAGGTTGTGCATCTGGCAGGTCTCTTTTTACTTACCAGCTGGCGCGCATACGTTCGCGTACGAGCGCCGAGCTGCGGCGATTGTCAGCACCCAGACGGCTTTTCAGCGTCGGATCCTGACGAGCGTCACTGATGGCCTGTTGCAGGGTGGTTTTCACCAGCGTCAGGTCGCTATCGGATGGGGCATCCGGGTTGCTGATATCCAGCAGGCTCGAGAGCAGCCCCAGCGTGGCGTAGTTACTGATGTCATACGCCATAGGTGGGATAGTGGCGGCCAGTTTTTCCAGCGCCTCCACGCTGCGCAGGGTGATCCGCGCGGCAGACGCTTTCCCCATGGCATGGATGAGCACGCCTTTATCGTTAAAAGCAATCAGGCGGTTGGCCTGGTAGCCATGCGCCAGAAACGCGCCGGACATGGCTTTACCCACAATCAGGCCAATTACCGGATGACCCGCCAGGCGCGCGTTGGCGTAGGCGGCCGCAGCGCCTGCCAGCGCCTGGTGGATACCAAACGCCTCTTCGCGACGGCCATAAGCCTGGCTTGGGACGTCGATCACCGCCACAATCGGGCGCTTAACGGCTTTATCAGCATCTGCCGCGACGGTTTCGCTGACCACTTTCGCCAGCGTCCAGCCTTCAAGCAGGCCGACTTCCCCTTTCGCTGCGCGCGGGAAGTGGTTGTTGGCATCCGGCACTACGGCGATAAAACGCACCGTTTCACCGTTCAGCTCGCCGTCTGCCGCCTGCACGGACGGGCACAGCCCCTCAATACGTTTGGCTTTCGGGGCGAGGGTTTCCAGCCAGCGTTCGCCACGGCTCATTGCGTTACTCATCATTTCACCTCCCGGGCAAAAAGCGCGTTAATCTGTTCGGCATCGGCCTGCTTGCGGGTGTCGAAATTCATCAGGCGGTTCAGGTAATCGTCGTAGTTATCGGTGCGATGTTTTGCCGAGACGCCTTTGGCGATGGCCTCGTTCATCGCGGCTTTCACCGCATTCACCCCGTCGCCGACCAGCGCGTCCACCAGCCCGCTCTGATAGCGAACCTCACCGCCGGTCATGCTCCAGATAAACGGACGGTCACGGGAGTCGTACTCTTCAATGCCCGCTTCCTGCTCAATAACCTGCGGGCCGTTTAGCCCCAGACGCGCTTCGCGGGTCACAATCAGGTAGCTGCAAAGCGCCGCGGCGATGGACATCCCGCCGAAGCAGCCCACGGTTCCGGCCACAATCCCGATAACGGGCGTGTAGCGACGCAGGTCAACAATCGCCGCGTGGATATCGGCAATCGCCGCCAGGCCGAGGTTAGCTTCCTGCAGGCGTACGCCGCCGGTTTCGAGGCACAGCACCGCCTGAGTCGGAATGCCGTTGCGGTTATCTTCCGCCGCCAGCTCCAGCGCTGCTGCCATTTTCGCGCCGGAGACCTCGCCCATGCTGCCGCCCTGGAACGCGCCTTCAATCGCCACGACGACCGCAGGCTGGCCGTTGATAGTTCCTTTCGCGACCACCATGCCGTCATCGGCCTGCGGCACAATGCCCTGTGGCCCCAACCACGGAGAGATAATGCCTGCAAACGGATCCAGCAGCTCGCGGTAGCTGCCCTCGTCGAGCAACGCCTGCGCACGCTGGCGCGCTTTTAATTCGATAAAGCTGCTGTCATCACGCATGGCTCACCCCTTCAAAAACCTGTTCGATACGAATGCGCGCCACGCCCGGCGTCGCGCCAAAGTCGTGGATGGTCAGTTTGCCTGCGGGCAGACTGCTGACGGTCTCCAGGCGGCTGAATAATGCCTCCCAGCGTCCGCGGCTGTTGTCGACGGAGGTGGTGATATCAATGGTTAAGGTCTGGCCCGGTTCGGCGGTGAACAGCACCTCCATATCCCCGGATCCAACTACCCCTGCCAGCGCCCGGCCGCTTAACGTGCGGCTGGCTGGCATGGTCAATGTGATTTTTTCCATAACATCCTCTTAATGCTTTGAATAGGGCGTTTCGACACGGTCAAGAAACAGCGTGGCGGCAAGCAGGTCGGCGGCACCGCCCGGTGAGGCATTGAGTGTCAGCATCTGGCGATCTAACCGCGCCAGCGCCTGCTGCCCCGCGAGCGTTGCGCATCCTCCGGCGTTCAGTACCGCCCGGGCGCCGTTCTGCATGGCGTCCAGCCCCTCCATTCCGGCGCGCGACAGCACGCAGGTATCGGTGAGCGAAGTCATGATTGCCATCAGCGCGTCGAGTCTGGCGTTTGTTTCGCTGCTGCCGTTGAGGCGGCTCAGGCGAAGCTGCGGCAGCGCGCGCTGCATGATGTGCGGAAACGCCTGCTGAGCCTCTTCCCGCGCGCCCGGTACGCGGTAGCGGTGCGTGGCGCGTAACCCCTTACTGAACACCTTCGGTGCCGCGTCGTCCGGGAGTTTCGCCAGCTGTGCAGCGGTGTTAGCGACGGTTTGCGCGCGGGCATCGCCGCCCAGCATCGCCACCGCGCTCACCAGCAGCCCCAGCGCCCAGATTGCGCCACGGTGCGTATTCACGCCGTCGGTGGCGATCATCATCTGCCGTTCGCCTTCACGGCCAAGGCGGCCAACGATTTGCCGTAGGGCAATATCCGCCGGACGCTGCCAGCTCTGCTGCGCCAGCGCCTGAAACGTGGAGGTCAGGCTGTGCGCGGAGCGCTCCATCAGCGCAAGCGATAAATCGTGGTGCGCGCCGTTCCCCCGACTGTCCACCAGACCGGGTTTCGGGCTTAAGCGTGCTTCGTCAATCAGACACTGCGTGGCGGTTCGCGCCAGCCATTCGGCACCGCCTTCAACCTGAATCTGGGGCAGAAGTGTCATTACCAGCTCCGGAATTTCGCAGGTGGGTTGTAGAGACCGCCGGACCACTCAACGAGGTCAGCCACGCTGCCCGCCGCCAGCAGAGAGCGGGTGGCATCGGTACGGCGAATCCCCATGTCTTCCGGGTACACGACCTTGCCGCTCTGGCGCAGTTCCGCCACGCGTCTGGCATCCACGCCCAGACCGATATCGGTGATACCGGCCACGGCTGCGACCATGGCGCGACGCTCTTCCAGATCTTTTGCCCGGTAGAGGTAGGCAATCCCCTCTTCCGTCAGCACGTGGGTGACGTCATCGCCGTAAATCATCACCGGTGCCAGCGGCATGCCGGAGGCTTTCGCCACGTCAACGGCGTCCAGTTTTTCCACGAAGGTAGGCTTCACGCCCGCCTGGAAGGTTTCCACCATCTGCACGACCAGTTTTTTACCGCGTTGCATCGGGTCGGGTTCGGTGATCATGTTCAGCCAGGCCGGAGTGGCGTGGCGACGGCCGTGTGGATCATGGCCCATGTTCGGCGCGCCGCCGAAGCCGGAGAGACGACCGCGGGTCACCGTTGAGGAGTTGGCGTAACCATCCACCTGCAGGGTTGAGCCGATAAACATATCCACCGCGTACTGGCCCGCCAGCTGGCAGAAGGCGCGGTTGGAGCGCATGGAGCCGTCAGCACCGGTGAAGAACACGTCCGGACGGGCGCGGATGTACTCTTCCATCCCCAGTTCGCCGCCGAAGCAGTGCACGCTCTCCACCCAGCCGCTTTCAATCGCCGGGATCAGCGTCGGATGCGGGTTCAGCGTCCAGTGTTTACAGATTTTGCCCTTCAGGCCGAGCTGTTCACCGTAAGTGGGCAGCAGCAGCTCAATTGCCGCGGTGTTAAAACCGATCCCGTGGTTCAGAGACTGCACCTGATGTTCAGCGTAGATGCCTTTGATGGCCATCATCGCCATCAGGATATGTTCCTGTTTGATCAGGCGCGGGTCGCGGGTAAACAGCGGTTCGATAAAGAATGGCTTGTCGGCCACCACCACGTAGTCAATCCAGGAGCCTGGGATATCAACGCGCGGCAGGTCGCATTCGTCGTCCACCAGCTCGTTAACCTGTGCGATGACGATGCCATCGTGGAACGCGGCGGCCTCCACCAGCGCCGGGGTATCTTCGGTACTTGCCCCGGTGTAGAGATTGCCTTTGCGGTCTGCTTTAAACCCGGCGATCAGCGCCACGTTTGGTGAAAGGTCGACGTAGAGACGTGAATACAGTTCGATATAGGTATGAATAGCACCGATTTCGAGTTGACCATCCTCCAGCAGCTGGGAGATGCGCAGGCTCTGTGTGCCGGAGAAGGAGAAGTCCAGCTTACGGGCAATGCCCTTCTCAAAGATATCCAGATGTTCACTGCGGCCAACGCTTGGCATGATCATGTGCAGGTCATGCACAATTTGCGGGTTTACTTCGGCCAGCGAGCGGGAAAGAAAATCCGCCTGCTTCTGGTTGTTGCCTTCCAGAACAACCTTATCGCCTGGCGCGATCAGCTTTTCCAGCATGGCGACAAGGTCGCCGGTTGGCAGAACCTTGCCCTGCACCGGTACGGAGGCCAGACGACGCGCTTTTTCGCTGCGTCGGGTGTTCCATTGCCGGGTGGGTATTTGCCCAGATAACATTATTAACCTCCTGATTCAGCACATCATTTTGATTTGCTTAACGCTGAGTAAAGTCTGCACCCTGGCGGAAAAGGCATCAATTAAGCGTAGAGTGGAATCATTAGCCTGAGAGTAATAATCAAGGTAAATATTTGTGATCGGGATCAGTTCATGCTTCGGAAAACCAGGCTAAACGGGGTACAATTCGGAAGGTATAGTAAATTTCTGACAAGAATCAGCATCGCCCTTATGACCCAAATCATTCCCTCAGACTTCGACCTCACCGCCGAAGACAGCACTGATTTCGTGCCCATGCGCGGCGTGGCCAACTGCCACCTGCAGACCATGCTGCCGCGCCTGATCCGCCGCAAGGTGCAGTTCACTCCGCACTGGCAGCGGCTGGATTTGCCGGACGGTGATTTTCTGGATCTCGCCTGGAGTGAAGATCCCGAACAGGCGCGCCATAAACCCCGCCTGGTGGTGTTTCATGGTCTGGAAGGCAGCCTGCACAGCCCGTATGCCCATGGGTTAATCCAGGCGGCAAAAGCGCGCGGCTGGCTGGGCGTGGTAATGCATTTTCGGGGATGCAGCGGCGAGCCGAATCGTCAGAAACGCATCTATCACTCCGGCGAAACCGAAGATGGCACCTGGTTTTTGCACTGGCTGCGGGATAATTTCGGCACCGTGCCGACGGCGGCGGTGGGCTATTCGCTCGGCGGAAATATGCTGGCCTGTCTGCTGGCTAAAGAGGGAGACGCGGTACCGCTGAATGCCGCGGTGATTGTCTCTGCCCCCTTCATGCTGGAACAGTGCAGCTACCACATGGAGAAAGGCTTTTCCCGGGTCTATCAGCGCTATCTGCTCAACCTGCTAAAAGCCAATGCGGCGCGCAAGCTGAAGGCCTATCCGGATACCCTGCCAGTAAGCCTGCGACAGCTGAAAAAGGTCCGCCGCATTCGTGAGTTCGACGACCTGATCACCGCCAAAATTCATGGGTTCGCCGATGCCATTGACTACTATCGTCAGTGCAGCGCCATGCCGCTGCTCAGCAAGATCACTCAGCCGACGCTGATCATTCACGCGAAAGATGACCCGTTTATGGATCATCACTCCATCCCTGCACAGGAATTTCTGCCCGACAACGTCCACTATCAGCTGACCGAGCACGGCGGCCACGTGGGGTTTGTCGGCGGAACGCTGCGTCGCCCGAAAATGTGGCTGGAGACGCGCATTCCTGACTGGTTAACCCCTTACCTGGACGGTGCAACATGATTATCCCCTGGCAGGATCTGGCGCCCGAAACGCTCGATAATCTGATTGAAAGCTTTGTCTTGCGTGAAGGCACCGATTATGGTGAACATGAACGCTCGCTTGAGCAAAAGGTCAACGATGTTAAACGCCAGCTTAAAAGCGGCGACGTGGTGCTGGTGTGGTCTGAACTGCATGAGACGGTCAATATCATGCCCCGCAACGCGTTTCACGGCTGATCTTTCAACCTTTCCAGTCAGGGAGTTGCTATGTCTGCCAGACATCCGGTTATTGCCGTTACGGGGTCGAGTGGTGCGGGAACCACCACCACCAGCCTCGCGTTTCGCAAGATTTTCGCCCAGTTGAATCTCCGCGCGGCGGAGGTCGAAGGCGACAGCTTTCACCGCTATACGCGCCCGGAGATGGACATGGCCATCCGCAAAGCGCGTGATTTGGGCAAACACATCAGCTACTTCGGCCCGGAGGCCAATGACTTCGGCCTGCTGGAGCAAACGTTTCAGGAGTACGGCCTAAGCGGCAAAGGCCAGTCCCGCAAATATCTGCACACCTACGACGAAGCCGTTCCCTGGAATCAGGTCCCGGGCACCTTTACCCCCTGGCAGCCGCTGCCGGAACCTACCGACGTGCTGTTTTACGAAGGATTGCACGGCGGCGTGGTGACGCCGCATCACGACGTGGCGCGACATGTGGATCTGCTGGTCGGCGTGGTGCCAATCGTTAACCTGGAGTGGATCCAGAAGCTGACGCGAGACATCAGCGAGCGCGGCCATTCACGCGAGGCGGTGATGGATTCGGTTGTGCGCTCAATGGAAGATTACATCAATTACCTGACACCACAGTTTTCCCGCACCCATATCAACTTCCAGCGTGTGCCGACGGTGGACACTTCCAACCCGTTCGCGGCCAAAAGTATCCCGTCGCTGGATGAGAGCTTTGTGGTGATCCATTTCCGCAATCTCGACGGCATCGATTACCCCTGGCTGCTGGCGATGCTGCAGGGTTCGTTTATTTCTCACATGAATACGTTAGTGGTGCCCGGCGGAAAAATGGGGCTGGCGATGGAGCTGATCATGACGCCGCTGGTGCAGCGGTTGATGGAAGGGAAACAGATCGCATAATCATATTCCCTCTCCCGGTGGGAGAGGGTTAGGGTGAGGGCATCAACACGCACGATGCCCCATCAATCA
The DNA here is from genome assembly GCF_057320385.1 of Enterobacter cloacae complex sp. 394F7. NCBI lineage: Bacteria > Pseudomonadati > Pseudomonadota > Gammaproteobacteria > Enterobacterales > Enterobacteriaceae > Enterobacter > Enterobacter cloacae complex sp. 394F7. The sequence goes on from NZ_JBXWCS010000025.1 coordinate 15,920, forward strand.
CGCCTCGATCACTTCATACGAATGGGTAATTTTTACCGCTTTCTCCAGCATTAATGCCACAGAGCAGTATTTTTCCGCAGACAGATCCACCGCGCGTGAGACGGCAGCATCTTTCAGCGCTTTCCCGGTGACAACAAAATGCAGGTTAATGTGCGTGAACAGGCGTGGCGCCTCTTCGCGACGTTCTGACGTGAGCTTGACTTCACAGTCGGTCACATCATGACGGCCCTTTTGCAGAATCGACACCACGTCAATCGCGCTGCATCCCCCTGCCGCCATCAGCACCATCTCCATTGGGCTGGGTGCTTTATCGCCGGAGTTACCGTCCATCAAAATCTGGTGTCCCGACGAGGACTCGCCCAGGAACGTTAAACCTTCTACCCATTTCACGCGCGCTTGCATATTCATTAGCTCCAACGTTGCATTTTTGGTGACAGATTACGCGTGCGTTACATTTCTCGCAATGGAAGGCGACCTGCGTCATGCTGAAGCGAGACACCAGGAGACACGCGGCGAAAGCTATGCTAAAACACTCTGGATGCTACAGTAATACATTGACGTTACACATGTATGCAGAGGACATCAAACTTTACTGGCTGCGAAACGTTACGACAGCCGACTTCCCAGGTATGGGTAAGAATTCGATTGCAACCCCAGAGTCCGGATGCATCTTATGACTCTGGTGACAGCTTATAACAGAGGATAACAGCGCATGGTGCTTGGCAAACCGCAAACAGACCCGACTCTCGAATGGTTCTTGTCTCATTGCCACATTCATAAGTACCCATCGAAGAGCACGCTGATTCACCAGGGTGAAAAAGCGGAAACGTTGTATTACATCGTCAAAGGCTCGGTGGCAGTGCTGATCAAAGATGAAGAAGGGAAAGAGATGATCCTTTCTTATCTGAACCAGGGCGATTTTATCGGTGAACTGGGCCTGTTTGAAGAAGGCCAGGAACGTAGCGCCTGGGTTCGTGCAAAGACAGCATGTGAAGTGGCTGAAATTTCCTACAAGAAATTCCGTCAGTTGATTCAGGTTAACCCTGACATCCTGATGCGTCTTTCTTCGCAGATGGCTCGCCGTCTGCAGGTGACATCAGAGAAAGTGGGTAACCTCGCCTTCCTGGACGTGACCGGCCGTATCGCGCAGACCCTGCTGAACCTGGCGAAACAGCCAGACGCTATGACCCACCCTGACGGCATGCAAATTAAAATTACCCGCCAGGAAATTGGTCAGATCGTCGGTTGCTCCCGTGAAACAGTGGGCCGTATCCTGAAAATGCTGGAAGATCAGAACCTGATCTCCGCCCACGGTAAAACCATCGTGGTTTACGGAACCCGTTAATCCCGATAAAACGGCGTGCCATCGCAAGGTGTCACGCCGTTTTTGTCTCTACTCCCCATGTGGCGCAGGCTGATTTATCACCCGGAAGTTAACTACGCACTGCGACAAACGCTGGTGTTGTGCCTTCCTGTGGCCGTGGGCCTGATCCTTGGGCATCTTCAGCAGGGGCTGCTGTTTTCACTGGTTCCCGCCTGCTGCAACATTGCCGGTCTCGACACCCCGCATAAGCGTTTTTTCAAACGTCTGATTATCGGCGGTTCGCTGTTTGCCGGGTGTAGCCTGGCCGTGCAGCTTTTGCTGGCCCGCGATATTCCGCTGCCGCTGATCCTGAGCGTGCTGGCGATGACGCTGGGGGTGACCGCCGAAATCAGTTCGCTGCACGCGCGGTTACTGCCCGCCTCACTCATCGCGGCCATCTTTACCCTGAGTCTCGCAGGTAACATGCCAGTGTGGGAGCCGCTGCTGATCTACGCCCTCGGTACGCTATGGTATGGCCTGTTTAACTGGTTCTGGTTCTGGCTGTGGCGGGAACAACCGCTGCGTGAATCCCTGAGCCTGCTCTATGTCCAGCTTGCGGAGTACTGCGAAGCCAAATACACACTGCTGACCCAGCATACCGACCCGGAAAAATCGCTGCCGCCGCTGCTGACGCGCCAGCAGAAGGTGGTGGATCTGATAAGCCAGTGCTACCAGCAACTGCATATGCTGGCCGCCAACAAGAACCACGAATATAAACGGCTGCTGCGCACCTTCCAGGTAGGGCTGGATCTGCAGGAGCATATCTCCGTGAGCCTGCACCACCCGAAGGAGGTGCAAAAGCTGGTGGAGCGCAGCCATGCCGAAGCGGTGATCCGCTGGAACGCGCAGACCGTGTCCGCACGCCTGCGGGTACTGGCCGACGACATTCTTTATCACCGCTACCCCACCCGCTTTAACATGGACAAGCAGCTCGGCGCACTGGAGAAAATCGCCCGCCAGCACGAGGATAACCCGGTAGGCCAGTTTGCCGCCTGGCACTTCAGCCGTATTGCCCGCGTGCTGCGTACCCAGCGCCCGCTCTATCCCCGCGATCTGATGGCGGATAAGCAAAAGCGCCTGCCGCTGCTGCCTGCGCTTAAAAGCTATCTCTCGTTTAAATCTTCCGCCCTGCGCAACGCCGCCCGGATTAGCGTGATGCTGAGCATCGCCAGCCTGATGGGCATGGCGCTGCATCTGCCCAAACCCTACTGGATATTAATGACGGTACTGTTTGTCACCCAGAACGGCTACGGCGCCACGCGGGTGCGTATTCTGCACCGGGCGGGCGGAACCATGGCGGGGTTGATTATCGCAGGCGTAACGCTGCACTTCCACGTGCCGGAAGGCTATACGCTGGCAGGCATGCTATTGATTACCCTGGTGAGCTACCTGATCATCCGCAAAAACTACGGCTGGGCGATGGTGGGCTTTACGGTTACGGCGGTATATACCCTGCAATTGCTTACGCTCAATGGCGAACAATTTATTGTCGCCAGGCTTATCGATACCCTGATTGGCTGTCTGATTGCCTTTGGTGGTATGGTCTGGCTGTGGCCACAATGGCAAAGCGGCCTGCTCAGACAGAACGCCCACGACGCGCTGGAGGCCGACCAGCAGGCTATCCGCCTGATCCTGAGCGACGATCCGCAGCCCTCCCCGCTGGCGTATCAGCGGATGAAGGTCAACCAGGCGCATAACGCCCTGTTCAACTCGCTGAATCAGGCGATGCAGGAGCCCGGCTTTAACTCGCACTATCTGGCGGATATGAAGCTCTGGGTAACGCACAGCCAGTTCATCGTCGAACATATCAACGCGATGACCACGCTGGCGCGTGAACATACCATGCTAACGCCAGACCTGGCGCAGCGCTATTTGCAGTCGTGTGAGATTGCCCTGCAACGGTGTCAGCAGCGTCTGGAGTATGACGCGCCGGGTGAATCGGGGGATTCGAACATTCTGGAAGCGCCGGAAACGCTCACCCACGGGCCAATGAGCACCCTGGAGCAGCATCTGCAGCGCATTCTGGGGCATCTGAACACCATGCACACCATTTCGTCGGTGGCATGGCGTCAGCGTCCGCATCACGGCATCTGGTTAACGCGGCGGTTAAAACGAACCGAGTATTAGCCGTTGACGATCTTCCCGACCGCCGCGGCAAAGCGGGTTAATCCATCTTCAATATCGTTTTCTTCGACTACCAGCGACGGCGCAAAGCGCATCACGTCCGGGCCGGCGTTGAGCACCATCACCCCTTCGTGAGCAGCGGCGTGCAGGAAATCGCGTGCGCGGCCTTTGTACTGCGGCTTCAGCTCTGCGCCAATCAGCAGTCCCATGCCACGGATCTCGCTGAAGACGTCGTACGTTTCGTCGATCTGCTGCAGATGTTTCACGAACAGCTCGCGCTTCGCCTGAACGCCGCTTAATACCTCCGGCGTATTGATGATATCAAACGCCGCACCGGCGATGGCGCAGGCCAGCGGGTTTCCACCGTAGGTGGAGCCGTGTGAGCCAACGTGGAACGCGGAGGCGATCTCCTGGGTGGTGAGCACCGCGCTGACCGGGAAGCCGCCGCCGAGCGCTTTGGCGCTGGTCAGAATATCCGGCGTCACGCCGTAGTGCATATAGGCGAACAGGGAGCCGGTACGCCCCATCCCGCTCTGGACTTCATCAAACACCAGCAGCGCCTGATGCTGATCGCACAGCGCGCGCAGCCCTTTGAGGAATTCCGGCGTTGCCGCCGTCACGCCACCTTCACCCTGAATCGGCTCAACCACGACCGCGCAGGTATGGTCATCCATCACCGCTTTCACCGCATGCAGATCGTTAAACGGCACATGAATGATATCGGCGGGTTTCGGACCAAAGCCGTCGGAATACTTCGGCTGGCCGCCAACGGAAACGGTAAACAGTGAACGACCGTGGAAAGCGTTATGGAAAGCGATGATTTTGGTTTTGTATGGGCTGTGGCGTGTGGAAGCGTAGTAGCGCGCCAGCTTGAAGGCGGTTTCGTTGGCTTCGGTCCCGGAGTTCATAAACAGCACGCGCTCGGCGAAAGTCGCGTCAATGATCTTGCGCCCCAGGCGCAACGCCGGTTCGTTGGTAAAGACGTTGCTGGTGTGCCACAGGGTTTCGCCCTGGGTTTTCAGTGCCTCGACCAGTGCAGGATGGCAATGCCCCAGCGCCGTCACCGCAATCCCCCCGGCGAAATCCACGTACTCTTTCCCCTGCTGATCCCAGACGCGGCTGCCTTTTCCCTTTACCGGGATAAACTCGGCCGGTGCATAAATCGGCAGAATGACTTCATCGAATGTCGCGCGGGTAATTGCAGATTGTTCAGTTGCCATGTCATGCCCATCCATTTTATGTCACATTGATTGTGAAAATATAATCACAAAATATGCATAAAAAATCACAGCAAGGCAACAGATATTCAGCGATTAAGGAAATTAGCCAGCAGCTGGTGCCCCTGTTCGCTGAGAATACTCTCCGGGTGGAACTGCACCCCTTCGAGATCCCATTCACGATGGCGAATGCCCATGATCTCCTGCGTCTCGCTCCAGGCGGTCACCTCAAAGCAGTCGGGCAGCGTCGGCGGGTCAATCACCAGAGAATGGTAGCGCGTGACGGTTAACGGGTTATTTAACCCGCTAAACACGCCCGTGCCGGTGTGGGTAACCGGGGAGGTTTTACCGTGCATCACCCTGGCAGCACGGACGATGGTGGCGCCAAACACCTGCCCGATGGCTTGATGGCCAAGGCAGACGCCAAGAATCGGCAGCCTGCCGGCGTAGTAGCGGATCACATCCAGAGAAATACCCGATTCCGATGGGGTACACGGCCCCGGCGAGATAACGATTTTCTTTGGGGCCAGCGCGTCAATCTCGGTCAGGCTGATGTCGTCGTTACGGCGGACAACCACCTCTGCACCCAGTTCACAAAAATACTGGTAAAGGTTCCAGGTGAAGGAATCGTAGTTATCAATCAGCAGAATCATGGCGGCTCCCGAAAAAAATGCCGCCCTATTCTACTCAGATTCCCGCGCTTCGCTCACTACTTTGGCAAAGATAGCGTTCAGGGCGGACAAATCTCCCGTTGCGCCGCTCTGGTTAGCCGCGACCCACTGCTCAGGATCGATATCGCGCCAGTCCAGCAGGTAACCCGCATGGATCGCCAGCTGTTCAAAGAAAACACGCTGCGCAATGCCATTACCGCTGGCAAAAGGATGCAGCATATTGATTTCACAATAGTAATGGCTTATCCGCTCGATAAACTCCTCTTTCTGAAGACCCACCAGGTACCGGTCGCTTTCCAGTGCCGACATCAATTCATTGCCCATCTTCTCAATGTATTCGAAATGGCAAAAAGGAATCTCCCCTTTGAAAATATCGTCCGTACGGTATTCACCTGCCCGTTTCATCTCTCTGCGATACAGATGGCGGTGAATAAGGCACAGATGGGGCAACCCAGGCGCTGAAGGCCCAAGTTCCAGCGTCTCAATCTGGGGATCTGAAGGACCATGACCCTTTTCAAGGAGACAACTGGCCTGAAAATTGACGTTACGCTGCTGCTCCCAGAGACGGGATTTTTGCTTATCGGTGAGTTTTTTCACTTAACGCCTCCCTGAATATGTCCGTTTGCCAAAGTATAAGCAGCAAAACGCGCTTTCGCAGGGAGGGCTAACAACACGGGCGAGACGCGCCCGTGTCAAAGAGGGTTACGGCAGTACTTTTGCAGAGAGGATCACGACCGGTTTGGATGGTACATTCTGGTATGGCCCAACGTCGTGGGTCTGTACCTGAGAAATCTTGTCCGCCACGTCCATCCCTTTTACCACTTTACCAAACACCGCATAGCCGAAGTCACGCTGGCCGTGGTCGAGGAAGGCGTTATCCGCCACGTTGATAAAGAACTGGCTGGTAGCGCTGTCTTTATCCGCCGTACGCGCCATGGCGATGGTGCCACGGGTGTTCAGCAGGCCGTTGTCCGCTTCGTTTTTGATCGGTGGATTCGGCTGTTTCTGCTGCATCTGCTCGTTGAAACCGCCGCCCTGCACCATAAAGCCTGGGATCACGCGGTGGAAGGTGGTGTTGTTGTAAAAGCCGCTGTTTACGTAGTCGAGGAAGTTTTTCACAGAAACCGGGGCTTTCTGGCTATTCAGTTCCAGCTCAATATTCCCTGCGGAGGTGGTCAGCAGAACATGAGGGTCCCCTTTTGCTGCCAGCGCAGCCGGGGAAACGGCAGAAAGAGCAAACACAGCTGCGACAGCCGCCAGTGTTGATTTGAGCATGAGAATTCCTTAACAAAGCGCAGTATAAAAAGCGAATGGCTTGATTCTAAAGAGCAGTATGAACGGAGACCAGCCTTTTACCTAATTTTACGAAATTGAAACAGTTGTTACCGCGCAAACGATTGGTTATAACGCAATTTTATGTGATCACGATCACATAAAAACCTGCAATGAAGCTCATATTTTCTTTAAAAGATATGAATGGATCACTTTCACGACTAAAATCTGCCCGCTCTCAGCGCCTATCCGGCGCTTTTCTTTTCCTGAACAGGCCAGACATGACTAACAGCAATCGTATCAAGCTCACATGGATCAGCTTCTTCTCCTACGCCCTGACCGGCGCGTTGGTGATCGTCACCGGGATGGTGATGGGAAATATCGCAGACTACTTCCAGCTGCCCGTTTCCAGCATGAGTAACACCTTCACCTTCCTCAACGCGGGGATCCTGATCTCCATTTTCCTGAATGCCTGGCTGATGGAAATTGTTCCGCTGAAAACGCAGCTGCGTTTTGGTTTTGTGCTGATGGTCGCCGCCGTGGCGGGTCTGATGCTGAGCCACAGCATCGCCCTGTTCTCCGCCGCCATGTTCGTGCTCGGTCTGGTCAGCGGGATCACCATGTCGATTGGTACCTTCCTGATTACCCATATGTATGAAGGCCGTCAGCGCGGCGCGCGCCTGCTGTTTACCGACTCCTTCTTCAGCATGGCCGGGATGATTTTCCCGATGGTCGCGGCCGTTCTGCTGGCGCGCAGCATTGAGTGGTACTGGGTCTACGCTTGTATCGGCCTGGTTTACGTGGCCATCTTCATCCTGACCTTCGGCTGCGAATTCCCGGTTCTGGGTAAAAAAGCACAGACCACGGCAGAGCCTGTGGCGAAAGAGAAATGGGGTATCGGCGTACTGTTCCTCTCCATTGCCGCACTGTGCTACATCCTGGGTCAGCTGGGCTTTATCTCCTGGGTGCCGGAATACGCCAAAGGTCTGGGCATGAGCCTGAACGACGCGGGTAAACTGGTGAGCGATTTCTGGATGTCTTACATGTTTGGCATGTGGGCGTTTAGCTTCATCCTGCGCTTCTTCGATCTGCAGCGCATCCTGACCGTGCTGGCAGGCCTGGCTACCGTGCTGATGTATCTGTTCATCAACGGTTCGCCGGAGCATATGCCGTGGTTCATTCTGACCCTGGGCTTCTTCTCAAGCGCCATTTACACGTCGATCATCACTCTGGGCTCCCTGCAGACCAAAGTGGCCTCGCCGAAGCTGGTGAACTTCGTACTGACCTGCGGCACAATCGGCACCATGCTGACCTTTGTGGTGACGGGCCCGATCGTCGCCCACAGCGGTCCGCTGGCGGCGCTGCACACCGCTAACGGCCTGTACGCCGTGGTGTTCATCATGTGCTTCATCCTGGGCTTTGTAACCCGCCACCGCCAGCATAACGCTGCAGCGGCGTCGCACTAATCCCTGCGCCCCTCTGCGCTACGCAGAGGGGCTGTTTCTAACATCCAATGCATTCAAACAGCGTGCCGGATTATCTAAACGCTGCGAAGATTTAGGCTCATCGCAACTCAGTGTCAACGAACAAAGAGAAAGCAGAAATTAGAACTAATTTATGGCTCTTTTTAATACCTTCTCTAAATATTTTCTGAATTTCCTTTTTTTGTCTGTAACCCTTCTTTTTTAGTGGGCTTTACCCGCTACGCTTCGCGCTCATTTCAGGTTCAGAAGGATGTGACCATGAGCGGTAAACCGGCGGCCCGGATGGGGGATATGACGAAGTACGGCGGGCCGATTGTGCAGGGTTCCACGGGGGTGATGATAGGTGCCCCCACCGGCGTGGCCTGCTCGGTCTGTCCCGGCGGGAGAACCTCAGGCAACCCGGTGAACCCGCTGCTGGGGGCCAAGGTTCTGCCCGGCGAAACGGATATCGCCCTGCCCGGCCCGCTGCCGTTTGTCCTCTCCCGTTCGTACAGCAGTTACCGGACCAGAACTCCCGCACCGGTGGGCATTTTCGGCCCCGGCTGGAAAGCGCCCTTCGATATCCGTCTGCAGCTTCGCGACGATGAACTGATTATTAATGATAACGGCGGACGCAGCATTCACTTTGAGCCTCTCCTGCCCGGAGAAACCGCCTTCAGCCGCAGCGAGTCCCTGTGGCTGGCCCGGGGCGGCGTGGCCCGGCTGCACGAGAGTAATCCGCTGCACGTGCTGTGGCAGACCCTGCCGGAAGACCTGCGGTTAAGTCAGCACCTTTACCTGGCGACGAACAGCGCGCAGGGGCCGTGGTGGATACTCGGCTGGTCTGAACGTGTCCCTGACACAGGGGAAGTCCTGCCCGCGCCGCTGCCGCCGTACCGGGTCCTGACCGGGCTGGCGGACCGTTTCGGGCGCAGGCTCGCCTTTCACCGGGCCGCGCAGGGGGCGTTCACCGGCCACATCACCGCTGTCACCGACGGCGCAGGCCGCCGTTTCCGGCTGGCGCTGAGCACACTGCCACAGACCCCGCCGGTATCAGGCTACGGTGCCGACAGCGGCGTCCGCCTGGAGGCGGTATGGCTGGTGCACGACCCGGCATACCCGGACAACCTGCCCGCGGAGCCGCTGGTGCGCTATGCATACACCCCGCGTGGCGAGCTGGCGGCGGTGTATGACCGGGGGGGCACCCGGGTGCGCAGTTTTACATATGATGATAAACATCCCGGACGCATGACGGCCCATGGTCATGCCGGACGCCCGCAGACCACTTACAGCTATGACGCTTCCGGCCGGGTGGTGGCGCAGCACAACCCGGCGGGGCTGAGCTATCGCTACGGCTATGAAAAACATACCGTCATTATCACCGACAGTCTGAACCGCCGCGAGGTACTGCACACCGGAGGCGAAGGCGGATTAAAGCGGGTTGTGCGGGAAGAAAAAGCCGACGGCAGCAC
>NZ_JBXWCS010000026.1:0-16815 GCF_057320385.1 Enterobacter cloacae complex sp. 394F7
GTACGGTGGCGGTGCCAATCACCTTGTCGCCATTGTAGACGGTGATGGTGTTGCCGGTTTCCGCACCGGTACCCTTGATCAGCGGACGGTTGTCGTCGGTTTCCCCGCCGGAGGCAATCACGCCTGCGGTGTTCACGTCGTCGTAGACTTCGGTGATCGCCAGCTTGCTCGCATCCGGGGCGGTGTAGTCCAGGGTCAGGACGAAGTCGTCCGATGCCACACTGGTGTTGCCCGCCCTGTCGGTGGCCGTCACGTGGAAGCGGTGCTCGCCTTCCGGCAGTTTCGCCACCGGTGAGAAGCTCCAGGTGCCGTCGGCTTTCGCCGTCACTTCGCCCAGCAGGCCGTTCTGATCGTAGATCTTCACGGTGCTGCCCGCTTCCGCCTTACCGCTCAGGGTCGGGGTCGGATCGTCGGTGGTGCCGCCGTTCGCCAGGTTACCCTGCACGCTGCCCACGTCGTCCAGCGCCGCGTCGATGGTCGGTTTCACCGGCGCATCGGTGTCGATGGTCACGGTCCAGCTGCTGCTGCTCGACTCGTTACCCGTCGGGTCTTTCGCCGTGGCGGTGAAGGTGTGGTCGCCGCGGCCCAGGTCCACGCTCGGCGTGAAGCTCCAGGTGCCGTCCGCGCCCGCGGTGGTGGTACCCAGCACGTTGCTGCCGTCCATGATGGTCACGGTGCTGCCCGCCTTCGCCGTGCCGCTGATTTGCGGACGGGTGTCGTCGGTGAGTGCGCCCTGCGACAGGCTGCCGGTCACGCTGCCGGTGTCATCGGTCACGGCGGTGATTTCCACCTTGCCCGGGACCACGTCAACGGTGATGACCACGTGCGAGCCTTCCGGCCCGGTGTTGCCCGACGGATCGGTGACGGTGGTGGTCAGGTCGTGTGCGCCGTTCGCCAGCGGCTGGTCCGGGGTGTAGCTCCAGGTGCCGTCCGGGTTCACCTTCGCGGTGCCGATGACCTGGCCGTTGTCGATGATGTTCACCGTGCTGCCCGGCTCGGCCCTGCCGCTCAGGGTCGGGGTGTTGTCATCGGTGGTGTCGCCGCTCACGACCGGGCCCTGGTACGCACCGACGTTGTCGGTGACCAGCAGGTCAGAGGCTGCATCCGGGGCTTTTGTATCCACCACGATACCGAAGCCGCCGGTTGGCTCACTGGTGCGGCCCACGCCGTCGGTGACGGTGGCGGTGAAGTTATGGCTGCCGTCTGCCAGCGCCGTATCCGGCGTGAAGCTCCAGCTGCCGTTGCTGCCCACGGTGGTGGTGCCAATCAGACGACCATTGTCGTAGATACTGATGGTGCCGCCCGCCACGCCGCTGCTGCCGCTCAGGGTCGGGGTGGTGTCGTTGGTGACGTCACCCTTCTGCAGGTAGTCCGCATGCGGGGCCACGTCGTCATAGACGGTATCCAGCGTCGGTGCCTGCGGCGGTACGGTGGCCACGTTGATGATGTACTCACCGGACGGACCGGAGACGTTGCCCACGCCGTCGGTCTCTTTCGCCGTCAGGGTGTACTTCCCGTCCGGCAGCGGAGTGGTCGGCTCGAGGGACCAGGTGCCGTCGGCCTGCACTTTCGCGGTGCCAATGACCTTGTCGCCGTTGTACACGGTGATGGTGTTGCCGGCTTCCGCACCGGTACCCTTGATCAGCGGACGGTTGTCGTCGGTTTCCCCGCCGGAGGCAACCACGCCTGCGGTGTTCACGTCGTCGTAGACTTCGGTGATCGCCACTTTGCTCGCGTCAGGCGCGGTGTAGTCGGTGATCAGTACAAAATCATCTGATTCCGGACCCGTGTTACCGGCCTTATCGGTTGCGGTAGTGGTGATATGGTGCTCACCCTCTGGCAGCGCGGTGGTTGGCGTAAATTGCCAGCCGCCATTTTCGTCCACCACGGTAGAACCAATCAGCTCCCCGTTATCATAGATATCGACACGGCTGCCCGGCTCTGCGGAACCTTTAAAGGTTGGGTTCGCATCATCGGTGGTGCTACCGCTGCTCAGATCGCCACGGCTGGAGCCGACGTCATCAGTCGCAACACCAATAACCGGTTTTTCCGGTGCCACGGTATCGACAGAGATATCAAAGGACGGAGAGGTCACGTCGTTTCCGGCCGGGTCTTTGGAAATCACGGTCAGGCTGTGATCGCCATCGGCCAGATCCTGTTCAGGGGTAAAGGTCCAGTTGCCGTCCGGATCCACCACGGTGGAGCCCAGTACATCGTCGCCATCCATGATGGTTACGGTGCTGCCTGGCTTACCTTTACCGCTCAGTTCAGGACGTGCGTCATCGGTCACAGTGCCTGGCTTCAGGTTGCCCACGATCGGCCCCTGATCATCCACCACTTCACCTACGGTAACCTGGTTTGGATCCGGATCGACGGTGAAGGAGATCCCCGGAGACGGTTCACTGGTGTTGCCAGACGGATCGGTCACGGTAGTGGTGATCTCATGATCGCCTTTAGCCAGAGGCGTGTCTGGCGTATAGGACCATTTACCTTCGTCATCAACGATGACGGAACCGATCTTCTCGTCGTTATCGTAGATGTCCACCACGCTGCCCGGCTCGGCTTCGCCGCTCAGGGTCGGGGACTGATCGTCGGTGGTGTCGCCCGGACCTACCGGCCCCTGCTTGTCGCCCACGTTATCATTGATAACGATATTTTCTGCCGGAGACGGTGCCGCAGTATCGATCACGATCGGGAAGCTGCCGCTGGTGCGCGCGTTGCCCGCTGCGTCAGTCGCCGTGACGGTGAAGGTGTGCTGACCATCCGCCAGCGCGGTATCCGGGGTGAACGACCACTTACCGCTGCTGTCCGCCTTGACGGTGCCAATCACTTTCCCGTTGTCGAGGATAGACACAACGTCGCCCGGTGCAGCGCTGCCGCTCAGGGTTGGGGTGGTGTCGTTGGTGGTTTCGCCTTTCTGCATTGGGCCGACGTGCGGCTCGGCGTTGTCCACAACGCTGTTGATGGACGGCTCGGTGCTGACCGGGATCAAAACGGTAATGTCGTAAGACGGTGCTTCACCCGCTACGCGGTTGCCTACTGCGTCCTGGGTTTCCAGCGTCAGCTGATTAAGCCCTTCCACCAGCGGTGTATCCAGTGCCAGCGTCCAGTTGCCTTCACTGTCGACCACGGCTGAGCCCAGCAGATGTTTGCCGTTAGCATCCGTGCTGTAAACAAAGACGGTGCTTCCCGCTTCACCAATACCATTGATAACCGGTTTGCTGTCATCGGTGATTTCACCGCTGGCCACGTTACCCTGACGGCCGCCGACATCATCCATTACGGACGTAATGTTCAGTACATCGCTGCTTGCCACTGGTGGGGTGTAGTCGGTCACCAGCACAAAATCATCCGATTCCGGACCGGTGTTGCCCGCTTCATCCGTTGCGGTGGTGGTGATATGGTGCTCACCTTCTGGCAGAGGTGTGGTTGGCGTGAACTGCCAGGCGCCGTTGTCGTCCGCAATCGTCGAACCAATATGCTCACCGTTGTCATAAATATCGACACGGCTGCCCGGCTCTGCAGAGCCGTTGAAGGTTGGGTTTGCGTCGTCGGTGGTGCCGCCGTTGCTCAGATCGCCACGAATTGTTCCCACATCATCGGTTGCGGATCCCAGTACAGGTTTTTCCGGGGCGGTCGCATCAACGGTAATATCAAAGGACGGAGAGGTCACCTCGTTTCCGGCCGGGTCTTTGGAAATCACGGTCAGGCTGTGACCGCCATCGGCCAGATCCTGTTCAGGAGTGAAGGTCCAGTTGCCGTCCGGATCCACCACGGTGGAGCCCAGTACATCGTCGCCATCCATGATGGTCACGGTGCTGCCTGGCTTACCTTTACCGCTCAGTTCAGGGCGGACATCATCGGTCACGGTGCCTGGCTTCAGGTTGCCCACGATCGGCCCCTGGTCATCCACCACTTCACCCACGGTCACCTGGTTTGGATCCGGATCGACGGTGAAGGAGATCCCCGGAGACGGTTCACTGGTGTTGCCAGACGGATCGGTCACGGTGGTGGTGATCTCATGATCGCCTTTAGCCAGAGGCGTGTCTGGCGTATAGGACCATTTACCTTCGTCATCAACGATGACGGAACCGATCTTCTCGTCGTTATCATAGATGTCCACCACGCTGCCCGGCTCGGCTTCGCCGCTCAGGGTCGGGGACTGATCGTCGGTGGTGTCGCCTGGACCTACCGGCCCCTGCTTGTCGCCCACGTTATCATTGATAACGATATTTTCTGCCGGAGACGGTGCCGCAGTATCGATCACGATCGGGAAGCTGCCGCTGGTGCGCGCGTTGCCCGCTGCGTCAGTCGCCGTGACGGTGAAGGTGTGCTTGCCATCCGCCAGCGCAGTATCCGGGGTGAACGACCACTTCCCGTTGCTGTCCGCCTTGACGGTGCCAATCACTTTCCCGTTGTCGAGGATAGACACAACGTCGCCCGGTGCAGCGCTGCCGCTCAGGGTTGGGGTGGTGTCGTTGGTGGATTCGCCTTTCTGCATTGGACCGACGTGCGGCTCGGCGTTGTCCACAACGCTGTTGATGGACGGTGCAGTACTCACCGGGATCAGCAGATTGATGTCGTAAGACGGCGCTTCACCGGCAACGCGGTTGCCCGCCGGGTCCTGCGTCTCCAGGGTCAGCTTGTTCAGGCCTTCCGTCAGTGGGGTTTCTGGTGTCAGGCTCCAGGTGCCATCACTGCCTACCACCGCTGTACCAATCAGGTGTTTGCCGGAAGAGTCGGTGGTGTAGACAAAGACGGTGTTCCCGGCTTCACCGATACCACTGATGAGCGGTTTGCTGTCATCGGTGATGTCACCGCTAGCTACATTGCCCTGACGATCGCCTACGTCATCCGTAACGCCGGTAATATTCAGAACATTTGCTGAAGCATCAGGCGCGGTAGTGTCAACTTCAAACTCCAGCGCTTCCGAGGGATCGCTGGTATTGCCCGCCTTATCCGTCTGCGTAACGGTGATACTGTGATCGCCTTCACCCAGCGGTTTCTCTGGTTTCAGCGTCCAGTTGCCTTTATCGTCAATAACGGTTGTGCCAAGCACCTCGTCACCATCATAAATGGTCACGGTGTCGCCCGGTTCACCTTTACCGCTGAATACCGGACGGGTTTCATCCGTGACGTCACCGCCTTTCAGCTGGCCCGTAATCGGCCCGGTATTATCCTGGGCATCGGCCATATCCGGTTTGGCTGGCGGCGTGGTATCCACAATAATCTGAATCGGATCGGAAGGATCGCCTTCATTGCCGAGCGGATCTTCCTCAACGACCACGACATTATGTTCACCCTCGGTAAGTTCATCCTTAGGTGTAAATGACCATTTACCTTCGTCGTCGACGATAACCGAGCCGATCTCTTTATCATTGTCTTTGATAATGATGGTATTGCCCGGTGTTCCCTCTCCACTGAAAGAAGGCTGACTGTCATCCGTTACATCACCCGGTTTGAGCGGACCGGTTACCGGACCGGTATTGTCAATGACCTCAGGCGTTTCTGCTTTTCCCGGAGGTTCAGTCAATACAATAAAATCACGCTCGTCAGACGGTTCGCTGACGTTACCCGCTTTATCCGTCTGGCTGACCGTGATGCTGTGGCTACCGTCAGTGAGGTTCTCGGACGGTTTGAAATACCAACGGCCATCCTCGTTAACGGTGGTTTCGCCGATCTTTTTACCGTTATCGTAAATCGCGATCGTTGCGCCTGCTTCACCGGTACCGCTCATTTCTGGTTTCGGATCGTCGGTGTAAGCATCATCATGAATTTCACCGGTGGTTTTACCCACTTTGTCCATGATGTGTTCAATCGTCGGCGCTTTTGGCGCAACCGTATCAACGACGATGACAATCGGGTCTGATGGAGGACTCGCGTTGCCGTCAGGATCTTTTTCCACGACGGTCAGCTCGTGCTCACCTTCACCCAGTGGCTTATCAGGCGTATAGCTCCACTCGCCTTCATCATCGACGATAACGGAGCCAATCTCTTTGTCGTTATCGTAGATATGGATGGTATCACCAGGCTTACCTTTACCGGTCAGCGTCGGCGTTGAGTCATCGGTCGTATCACCTGATTTTAACGGGCCTTTGATTGAGCCTTCATCATCCATCGTGGTGCCGATGCTCGGCTTATCAGGCGTGGAGTGGTTATCGCCGTCGTCGTTGTCCATCTCAGACAGCGCGAAAGCAGCCCCTACACCCGCCGCCGCAAGTGCAAACCATCCCAGCATGCCAAACAGCATGTCGTTGTCGTCATCCGGGGCCGTCAGAAGAGGCCCACCCGCGCCTAACGGTTCTCCGCCTAACGCCACAGGTGACATGCTGCCGTCAGCCATCAGATAGCCGGTGTCGTAGCTTTCGCCCGACAGAGGAACATAGGCGTAGAGTAATCCATCTTCCGCCATGCCCATCAGCACCGGGTTGTTAGGATCACCATTGAAGTAATCTTCAATAATTATGCTTGGCTGTGTATCGCCTTCCTGGATAATGTGCAGCGCCTTGCCTACGCGCTGCAGCGTAATATTTTCTGGAGCGAAGTCGTCGTTAATATTCTTCAATAAATATTTATTGCCGGGGATAAGTTTTACCTTAACCGTCCGGCCTGCATCTGCGGTCAACAACCGAGTTTTTCCGTCTCCGTTATTGACCGCTAAAATGACTTTATTGTCCGTCATACTTAAAGTCCTTGGTGAATTTCACTCACTAAATAGTGGATATATAAACATTTTTGTTGATACACCCTGAACTGCCTTACGTTGATGCCTTTCTGAGATAATTCATGTCCACAGGGTTCATCGACATGATGCTTAAAACTATCATGTCTGACCTCTTAATATGGGTAGGAAAAAACCACGCAACGCTCTACGCCGCATTAGGAATAGTTGACATCAAAAAGCTATTAATGAGTGAACAAGGAAAGAGGAGGAAAAGAATAATTAACGGTTAAGAACTTACACGAAAAGAATAATAAATCAAATTGATTATTTTAATAATAATATCAGAATGAGTTTTTTAATTAAAAATCAATTAAACAGGAACTCAGCCGTTCACCGCGTGACGACAGCAACGGGCCGGGTAGACGAGAAATTCAGGATTGAGGAAACGCAGAAATGAAAAAGGCCCACGTTATAAATAACGTGGGCCTGAATAGTGGCGGAACGGACGGGACTCGAACCCGCGACCCCCTGCGTGACAGGCAGGTATTCTAACCGACTGAACTACCGCTCCGCTGTGTTCCCTTGGGAACGAGGCGCATATTACGGTTTGCCTCTGAACTCGTCAACGCTTTTTCTCACGTTTTGAATCGTTTGCTGCAAAAATCACCCGAACGGTGATTTTACAGGCATTCTGGCATGCCTTACGCACGCCACATACAGCTTCCGCCCTTCTTCTGGACCAGATCCAGACGAGATTCGTGGTTGAGAAGCTCTTCATCACTCGCTAAAACAACCCGCAAGCGGCTGGCCTGACGAACAACACGCTGAATTCCCGCTTCGCCCTGCGTCTGCTGAGATTCATTCTCCATGCTGAACTTCATTGACGTTTGACCGCCGGTCATCGCCAGATAGACATCCGCCAGGATCTGGGCATCGAGCAATGCTCCGTGCAGCGTTCGCTTGGTGTTGTCTATTTCATAACGTGAACAGAGCGCATCGAGGCTGTTACGCTTGCCGGGGAACATCTTCCTGGCCAGCGCCAGGCTGTCAGTGACCTTGCAGAAGGTGTTCGTTTTGGGGATATCGCGCTGGAGCTTACTAAACTCGTAGTCCATAAAGCCGATATCGAACGAGGCGTTGTGAATGACGAGCTCTGCGCCTTTGATGTAGTCCAGAAATTCGTCCGCCACCTCCGCGAAGGTCGGTTTATCCAGCAAGAACTCATCGGCAATACCATGAACGCCGAACGCTTCGGGATCCACCAGCCGATCGGGTTTGAGATAGACGTGAAAGTTGTTCCCCGTCAGACGACGGTTCACCATCTCAACAGCACCGATCTCAATGATCTTGTGCCCTTCGTAGTGCGCGCCGATCTGGTTCATACCGGTGGTTTCGGTATCAAGAACAATCTGGCGAGTAATTGCAGTGCTCATAGCGGTCATTTATGTCAGACTTATCGTTTAACTGAACGTTTCAAATACAGGAAGTCTACCAGAGATGCGTAAACAGGTAGAAATTTTCACCGATGGATCTTGTCTCGGTAACCCAGGGCCTGGCGGCTATGGCGCGATTATGCGCTATCGTCAGCACGAAAAAACTTTTAGTGAAGGGTATTTCCTGACCACCAACAACCGCATGGAGTTGATGGCGGCCATCGTGGCGCTGGAAGCCTTAAAAGAACATTGTGACGTGGTGCTCAGTACCGACAGCCAGTACGTGCGCCAGGGGATCACTCAGTGGATCCACAACTGGAAAAAACGCGGCTGGAAGACGGCAGATAAGAAGCCCGTCAAGAATGTCGATCTCTGGAAACGACTGGATGCGGCGCTGGGCCAGCATAATATTAAGTGGGAATGGGTAAAAGGCCATGCCGGTCACCCGGAAAACGAGCGCTGCGATGAACTGGCGCGGACGGCGGCCGCTAACCCGGCACATGAGGACGCGGGCTATCAGCCTGAATCCTGATTACGGTTTTCTGTACTGCCGCGTGGCCCCCACGGTCTGGCGGATCGGCGTTTTGGTTTTGCTCTGCTTCATCGGGTTAAGCGTCAGGGGAATGGTTCGCTTACGCGCAACGATAAACTGCAAGCAGCCTAATGCGGGCAAATGGGTACTCAGCAAAACGCCCCCTTTTCTGGCCCAGGGCAGTACCTGAAATCCGCCGTAGCTGAGCACTTCAAAATTCAGCAGCGAAAGCCAGTCCAGCTGGCGCATCATGGTGAACATCCGGCTGTTATAAGGAGGAGTGCGGCGTAATACGGGCACCAGCTTGCGTAGCCCCATCAGGCTCAGCGGATTAAACCCGCTTATCACCAGCCAGCCGTCATCTATCAGCACGCGATCGGCTTCACGCAGCATGCGATGAGGATCGCTGCACCAGGGTATCGTATGCGCCAGCAGGCACGCATCAACCGACTTTTCCGCAAACGGCAGATGTAAAGGGTCTGCCTTCACCTGAACGGGCGATCCGCCGAGAGAGACATGGACCTGATGTGAGATAGCGCAGCTTTCGGTATTGATTTCCGCGCTGAGATTGCCAATCTTAAGCAGGTGAAAGCCATACATTTTCGCGAGCCAGGGCTTAAGCTGTAGTTCTAATGCCTCGCGATAGTATTCACCCCAGGGCAATTCCGCCCAACGTTCCGGTGCTGCGACAGTCTGAGGTATCCTTGCCGGTTTCATCAAAACACCCGCCACGCTATAAGAGGTAATGTATGAATCTTATCAGTATTCCTGCCTTTGAGGACAATTACATCTGGGTTTTAGTCGATGACGCGCGTCGATGCGTCATTGTCGACCCCGGAGAGGCCGCCCCGGTTCTGCAGGCAATAAAAGAGAACGGCTGGCAGCCTGAAGCAATCCTCCTGACCCACCATCACCACGATCATACCGGCGGTGTGCCTGAGCTGCGCGCCCGGTTCCCGCATCTGGGGGTTTACGGACCGGCAGAGGCACAAGATAAGGGAATCACGCAAGTAGTCGAAGAAGGCAAAAATATCCTCATACGTGAGTGGGAGTTTTCCGTATTTGCTACACCAGGTCACACTTTGGGACATCTGTGTTTCTACAGCAAACCTTATCTGTTTTGTGGCGATACGCTGTTTTCTGGCGGCTGTGGAAGACTGTTTGAAGGCACGCCAACCCAGATGTATCAATCTTTACAAAAAATTAATGCCCTGCCTGACGATACTGTAATTTGTTGCGCGCATGAGTATACATTAGGAAATATGAAGTTTTCTGCCAGCATTTTACCTGAGGATCGTGCGATTCAGGATTACTATCAGAAAGTGAAGGAGTTACGTGCAAAAAACCAAAAAACACTACCCGTAATTCTGAAAAACGAGCGTAAAATTAATTTATTTCTTAGAACAGATGACATTGATTTAATTAATAAAATTAACCAAGAAACAAAATTGCAACAACCAGAACAGCGATTTGCATGGTTAAGGTCAAAGAAAGATAACTTCAGATAATTGCGGGTTGCCTTTTCAAAATTTCGCCGTTATCATCGCTCGTCTTTTAAGCAACTATTGACACACACATGAAGGCAAAAGCGATCTTACTCGCCTCTGTCCTGCTTGTTGGTTGCCAGTCGCAGAACGGCAGCAACGTACAACAGCACGCACAGAGCCTTTCTGCAGCTGGTCAAGGGGAAGCAGGGAAGTTTACAAGCTCAGCGCGTTGGTTGGACGATGGGACATCTTTCGCGCAGGATCAAAACTTGTGGACCTCTATTGGCGACGAGCTAAAGATGGGAATTCCGGAAAACAGCCGGATTCGCGAACAGAAACAGAAGTATTTAAGAAATAAGAGCTATCTCCACGATGTAACGTTACGGGCAGAGCCGTATATGTACTGGATAGCCGGGCAAGTTAAGAAACGTAACATGCCTATGGAGCTGGTACTCCTACCCATAGTGGAGAGCGCTTTTGACCCACACGCGACGTCTGGTGCCAATGCCGCAGGTATTTGGCAGATCATTCCGAGCACCGGGCGAAACTACGGTTTGAAACAGACCCGTAACTATGATGCGCGTCGCGATGTTGTCGCTTCCACGACAGCCGCTCTCGACATGATGCAACGTCTGAACAAGATGTTTGACGGCGACTGGTTGTTAACGGTTGCGGCGTATAATAGTGGCGAAGGTCGTGTACTGAAGGCAATGAAAGCGAATAAAGCACGGGGTAAATCCACCGATTTTTGGTCGCTCTCACTGCCACAGGAAACAAAGATTTACGTACCGAAAATGCTGGCATTGAGTGATATTCTCAAAAACAGCAAGCGTTACGGTGTACAACTGCCAACACCAGACGAAAGTCGTGCACTGGCGCGCGTTCGCCTCAGCAACCCGGTTGATATTCAACAGGTTGCCGATATGACGGGTATGTCGGTAAGTAAACTGAAAACCTTTAACGCGGGTGTTAAAGGCTCAACGCTGGGGGCGAGTGGCCCACAGTATGTGATGGTTCCGCAGAAACATGCTGAACAGTTACGTGAGTCTTTAGCGTCTGGTGAAATTGCCGCCGTTCAGTCAACGCTGATTGCGGATGCATCATCAGTCAACAGCCGCAGCTATAAGGTTCGTAGCGGTGATACGCTTTCGGGCATTGCATCACGTCTTGGCGTGACAGCAAAAGATCTGCAGCAGTGGAATAACCTGCGCAGCTCAGGTCTGAGAGTGGGTCAGACACTGACGGTGGGTGCGGGTAGCAGCGCACAGCGTCTCGCCAATAACAGCGATAGCATTACCTATCGCGTGCGTAAAGGCGATTCACTGTCCAGTATCGCAAAACGACACGGCGTGAACATTAAGGATGTGATGCGCTGGAATAATGATACTGACAATCTGCAACCAGGCGACCAGCTGACACTGTTTGTGAAAAACAGCGCCACGCCAGACTCCTGATTACACGATACAAAGATAAAAAGGCACCGATTCCCCTCGGTGCTTTTTTTTTACTTCGCTTTTTGCGCTTCAACCATGATGGTATCGCTGGTAAACGAACCGTCATCCTGCAATTCAAAGTAGGCCTTCACCTCTGAGGAAGCACTGTCCTGATACAACCGTATGGCCTGGCTTAACGCGTCCGGGGTGCGCATACGGGCGATCCACGAACTAAATTCCAGCGGTAAGCGATCGGTTATCAGTGAACGTGAAATTAAACCGGCCTCAGTAATAAACGTTAACCACTCCCCACTGGAATAATCCTGCACGTGCGAGGTGTCACGCAGCGCTTCAACCGTCTGCAGCCAGATGTTCCGTACAGGGTGACCCGGAGACATGACGTCCATAATGATGACGGTTCCACCCGGCTTCAGCACGCGTTTGACTTCCCGTAATGCCTGGCCGACATCGTGCCAGTGGTGCGCGGAGTAACGGCTGATAACAACGTCAAACGACGCCTCTTCGAAAGGTAAGGATTCGGCATAGCCCTGGCGCGTATCGACATTGGTGAGCCCTTTGGCTTTTGCCGCCTCAGCCACCACCTCCAGCATCTGGCTGGATAAATCATACGCCGTAACCTGAGCCACATGCTGCGCTGCTGTAAAGCTGGCATGCCCTGCTCCGCAGCCTAAATCCAGCACCGTTGCCTGCGGGAACGCCGAGAGACGCTCGCCGAGACGCACCAGATCGCGGCCGGAAGCATGAACGGCGCTGGTCAGATAGGCGCTTGCCTGGGAACCAAACTGTTTTTCGACGTTGTCGTGATGAGAGTGTGTTGTTGTCATTGTACTGTCCTTGCGTTGGTTAAAGTAAAGGGCAGCACTCAACCGGCCTGCCCCACGGCAGACCTGACTCACCATATTAATCAGGTTTGCCGGGACTGAATTCCACTAGTAGCGGGTTGTGATCGGAGGCGCGAGTGACCAGAACAGAGGCATCATGCACGCTCAAACCACGATAGAAAACGAAATCGAGAGGACGACCGAACGCTTTCTTGCGCTGGTCATCACTAAAACGAACTTCACGCAGCGACATCTCCCGCGCAAAGCGATACAGCGCGTTCATGCGTGGACGGCTCCAGGCATTGAAATCCCCGGCCATAATAATAGGCCCACTGTGATGGGCTATCTGGTCGCCAATCGGAAGTAACTGCTTACTATACACATCCACGCCCAGACTGAAGTTTACCGCATGGATGTTCACGACCATCAGCAGCCGCGTGTCAGGCAGTGGGTAGACCGTCACCAGCGCCGATTTTGCCAGTCGCAGGATAGGCTCGCGCTCGCGCAGCGGGCAGCAGTAAACCGGATGCGCGGCAGAAAGGGTCATCACGCCAGAGGGATGTTGCGGCAATACAAATGCGGGCACCTGGTCGGCGGCGAGATAGTTAGTGGTCGCAAACCTTACCAGCTCAGGCGTGGTTTGCGCCTCCTGCAGCAGAACCAGATGGGCATCTTTACCAAAGTTCTTGAGGACGGATAACCAATCCGCGCGCTGCTGTTTAAAGATATTCCATACCAGCACCCGAATTTTTTCATCGCTGCTTAACGGTGTACCGGCAGGTAATGCCTGGCTGAGGCTCGCAAACGACCCGGGAGGCAAGATCCTCTCCGCGGGCATTCCGGCAACATAACGCATGGCATAGGTATTTTTTCGCACTTTTGGAAACAACCTCTGTAACATGAACCAGCCCGGAAAACGGACTGGTTCTAATGTTATAGGGATTTTAGGTCACACTTTCAACGCAATTACTGAGAAACCTCTTTCCAGTTTTGTAAGCAAGCACTTACTGAGGTTTAACCAAGCGCTACGCGAGAGGGTTTATCAAGGCGCCCGCTCAGACCAATCAGCAGGAAGGCAACGAGCACAATAACGGCACCAATCCACGGGGTTTGGGTTAATCCAAAGTGCTCCACCGTCTGCCCGCCAACGATGGAACCGATCGCGATACCAATGTTGAAGGCGGCAATGTTCAGACCAGAAGCCACATCCACCGCATTTGGCGTATAGCGTTCGGCTTTTTGTACCACATAGACCTGCAGGCCGGGTACATTACCAAAGGCAAAGATGCCCATGACCAGTACCGTTACCAGCGCGGCGTACTGAATCGATGCCGTGAACTGGAAGAGCATCAGCAGAATCACCAGTGCCGCGAAGATAAACTTAAGCGCTGGTACAGCACCATGCTTATCCGCGAGCTTACCTCCCCAGATGTTGCCAATCGCCACAGAGATACCGTACCCCAGTAAAATCCAGCTTACCGCTGCAGGAGAGAAGCCGGCCAGATCCTGCATCATTGGAGCGAGGAAGGTGAATGCCGTGAACACGCCGCCGTAGCCCAGCGCCGTAACGGCATAGATGAGCAGTAAACGAGGATGTGTGAGCACCTTAATCTGATCGCTCAGTCTTGCGCTTGTACGGCCGGGAATATTCGACGGTACCAGCAGCAGGCTGGCCACCAGTGCAATCACGCCCAGTAAAGAAACGGCGAGGAAGGTTTCACGCCAGCCGAAATGTTGTCCGATGAACGTCCCTAATGGTACGCCGGTGACCAGTGCGACGGTCAATCCGCCAAACATAATGGCAATGGCTGATGCGGCTTTCTCTTTAGGTACCAGGCTGGTTGCAATGGTGGAGCCAATCGAGAAGAACACCCCATGAGCAAGGCCAGTCAGCAGGCGGGCAATGACCAGCGTCGTGTAGTCCGGCGCCTGCCAGGCCAGTATATTGCCGGCCGTGAAGAGCACCATCAGCGCGACCAGCAGTTGCTTACGCGGGAATCGCCCGGTTAATGCCGTCAGGACGGGCGCGCCGACAGCGACACCCAAAGCATAGATGGAGACCAACAGCCCGGCTGAAGGTAATGAGATAGCAAGCTGGTTAGCGATGGTAGGAACCAGTCCTACGATAACAAATTCGGTCGTGCCAATTGCAAAGGCACTGATCGTCAGGGCAAGTAGCGCCAGTGGCATAAAATACTCCGTATCATCAGGATTAAGATGACAGGCAGTATGCGCCAGTGGTTAAATAACAAAAATGGTCAAAATCTCAATAGAATTTTGCAGGTGGTGCAACAATGAAAGCAACCTCGGAAGAGCTGACAATCTTTGTCGCCGTCGTCGAAAGTGGCAGTTTTAGCCGCGCGGCAGAGCAGTTAGGGCAGGCAAACTCTGCTGTAAGCCGCTCAGTGAAAAAGCTTGAGATGAAGCTTGGGGTGAGTCTTCTCAACCGCACGACGCGGCAGTTGAGCCTGACGGAAGAAGGTGAACGGTACTTCCGCCGGGTGCAGTCTGTCTTACAGGAGATGGCTGCAGCAGAGACCGAGATCATGGAAACGCGCAGCACACCGCGTGGGCTATTGCGTATTGATGCGGCCACACCGGTAGTTCTGCACTTTCTGATGCCGCTGATTAAACCTTTCCGTGAACGCTATCCTGAGATGACGCTCTCTTTGGTCTCCTCCGAGACCTTTATCAATCTTATCGAACGTAAAGTCGATGTGGCGATCCGGGCGGGAACCCTGACGGACTCAAGCCTGCGCGCGCGTCCTCTGTTTGCCAGCTACCGTAAAATCATCGCCTCACCACAATACATCGCTGAACACGGCAAACCTGAAACCGTTGAAGAGCTGAAGCAGCATCTGTGTCTGGGTTTCACCGAGCCGGTATCACTGAATACCTGGCCTGTTGCCTGCCCTGACGGTCAGTTGCATGAGATCACCTGCGGGTTGTCGTCCAACAGCGGGGAAACGCTGAAGCAGCTGTGTCTTGAAGGAAATGGGATCGCCTGTTTGTCTGATTACATGATTGATAAAGAAATTGCGCGCGGTGAGCTCGTGGAGTTAATGGCGGACAAGCGTCTGCCGGTAGAGATGCCCTTCAGTGCGGTTTACTACAGTGACAGAGCGGTGAGCACGCGTATCCGTGCCTTTATCGACTTTCTGAGCGAGCATATAAAAACAGCTCCCGAAGGAGCTGTGTGAGGGTTAAGCGTACAGAGGGTAGGTCAATATTAATCCCAGTCTGGCGCTAAACCTTCCGGGCTCACCAGGCGATCGTTGCACTCCAGGGCAGCGATCGCTTTTTTGTCTTCGTCATCCAGCTGGAGATCCACAGCTAACAGGTTGCTGGCCAGGTTTTCACGCTTCGTTGAAGATGGAATAACGGCATAACCTTCACCCATCGCCCAGGCCAGGATCACCTGTGCAGCCGTTGCGTTATGTTTATTTGCAATACGTGCAATGACCTCATCTTTCAGCGCTTTACCGTATGCCAGCGTCATGTAAGAAGTGATGTGAATGCCGTGCTGTTTGGCCCACGCCACCACGTTGCGGTTTTGCAGATAAGGGGAGAGCTCAATCTGGTTGGTGGCAATGTTCTCTGCGCCAACGGCAGCGATGGCTTTTTCCATCAACGGAATGGTGAAGTTCGAAATACCAATTTGACGGGTTAAGCCCTGCTCTTTCGCTTCCAGCAGCGCCTGCATGAATTCTTCTACAGAAACGGCATCATTCGGAGATGGCCAGTGGATCAGGGTCAGATCGACATAGTCAGTACGCAGCTTCTTCAGGCTCTCTTTCAGGCTTGGGATCAGCTTGTCTTTACTGAGGTTCTCGATCCAGATTTTGGTGGTGATAAACAGTTCGTTACGCGGTACACCGCTTTCTTCAATCGCCTGGCCAACCGCAGCTTCATTTTCATAAATCTGCGCGGTATCAATTGCGCGATAGCCAAGCTCAAGGGCGGTTTTGACCGATGCGATAACAACGTCGTCTTTCAGGCGGAAAGTGCCCAGGCCTAATGCAGGGATAGTCATGTCATTCCTCGTTATTCGTAATGTTCGTTAACTGAGGAAGATTATCGCTGCTGGCGTTATGCTGAAAAAGGTCGTAAAACGCAGAGGATTTTTGCTGATTTAGCAATAATTGGGAAGCAGATAAGAAAAAAGCCCTGAGCGTTAACTCAGGGCTTTTAATAAGTGGCGGAACGGACGGGACTCGAACCCGCGACCCCCTGCGTGACAGGCAGGTATTCTAACCGACTGAACTACCGCTCCACCGAAGACTGCTGTAACCACCGGATTTATGCACCGGCTTATTACTTAATTTGATGCCTGGCAGTTCCCTACTCTCACATGGGGAGACCCCACACTACCATCGGCGCTACGGCGTTTCACTTCTGAGTTCGGCATGGGGTCAGGTGGGACC
>NZ_JBXWCS010000027.1:0-13130 GCF_057320385.1 Enterobacter cloacae complex sp. 394F7
TGTTCATACAGTCCGTTGCGGCGGCTGACCAGGTTGCCCCAGTGGTCGTATTTCATAAACAGCGCCTGCCAGTGCTGCAGGCGGTTATCCGTGACCGGTACCGGATCGTCATTGGCGGCGAGGTTATCCGCGGCGTCGTAGCTGAACTGCGCGCGGCTGTGCCCCTGTCGGGCCTCGTAGTGCTTCAGCAGACGCCCTTCGGCGTCGTAGCCGTAGTCCACCTCACCGCGCAGGGTGTCGCTGACGCCGGAAAGCTCGCCGCGCGCGGTGTAGCGATACAGGCGTTCCAGTAGCGCCTGCTCCGGCAGGGTCACGTCCGTACTTAGCTCACTGCGCTGCAGGGTGCGTCTGCCAAGGCTGTCATACTGACGGAGCTGCTCGCGCGCGCCCTGGGTGCGGCGCACCTCGCGGTGCAGGCGGTCGCGGGTGAACTCGGTCACCAGCTGCTGCCCGAAGCGGATGGCGCTGACATGGCCGGAGCCATAGTGCAGCCAGGCCAGCTTTTGCTCGCCGGGCAGCGTCAGACCGGTCAGATTGCTCAGGGCATCCCACTCGTAGCCCACCGCGCCGTTAATGCCGGACTCGCTCAGCACGCGCCCGGCGGCATCGTGGCGGTAAGCAATCTCATCGCTTTCGATACCCAGGGCAACGCCTTCGGCGGTTGGCGTGCGGCGGATGTGGGTGATCTGGCCGCTCAGGTCGCGGACGTAGCGGTACTCCGCGTGGCGCTGAGTGCGCCCGATCAGCAGCCCGCTGTCGTCATAGCTGAACTGCTGGACGCGGCGGGCAATACCGCCGTCGGCGGCAGGTCGGCCGTTTTCTTCGAGCGCGCAGAGGAACCCTCGCGCGTCCCATTCCATATGGCGCACGGTCTCGTCCGGGCGCGTTTCGCTGAGCGGTCGGCCCACGGCGTCGTAGGTGAAGCGGTATTCCGCCCCGTTGCCGTTATCGAGCCGCAGCAGGTTACCGCGCGGGTCGTAGCGCCACTGGCGCACGCGGCCAATACGATCGGTGAGGCTGACCGGGAGGCCGAGCGCGTTATAGGCCCAGCGCACCTCGCTTTCCAGCGGGTCGCGCCAGCCCGTAAGCTGGCCGCGTTCGTTCCACACCAGCGACTCGCGGCTGCCGTCCGGATGGATCACGACGCTCAGCAGCCCGGCGTTGTTCCACTCCCGACGCGTGATATTCCCTTCCGCATCCTCGCTGGCAATCAGCTGCCCGAAGCGGTCGTAGGTGAAGCGGGTCACGCTGCCGGAGCAATCGGTGCGCTGCGTCAGCAGCCCCTGGATGTTCCAGACCAGACGTACCACGCCGCCGAGGGCATCGGTGATGCTCTCAGGCAGGTTCTCTTCCTCATCGGGATAGTGATACGCGGTGGTGTTACCGGCCGGATCCGTTTCCGACAGCAGACGACCGCGAAGGTCGTACATGGCCTGCGATGAAGTACCATCCGGGTGGACCGTCCGGGTGATGCGGTCGGTCAGACGATACCAGTAATATTCTGTGCGACGGCCTGCCGGGTCCGTCTCACTGGTCATGCGGCCATACTTATCCCAGGTAGTGCAGCGCATCGCACCACCGGGCAGAATGACATCGCTGAGCTCGCCGTCGCGGTAGACAAACGTCGTCTGGCGGCCGTCGTAATCCGTGAAACGCGCGACGTTGTCGTCGTCGTCAATCAGCCAGTGCGCCTGCGCACCATCATCACGAATGGCGCGACGGATGCCGTTTTCAAAATCGTATTCGAACGTCAGCTGTTCGCCGCCGCTGTGGCGGAAACCGACCACGCGCGGCAGGCCGTCAATCTCCCGCCAGCGGTATTCGCTCAGCAGCCCGTTGGCGTCCTCGTGGGCGCTCATCAGCCCGTCCTGCCAGCGGAAGCGTCGGCGCACGCTACCGCCCCGGCCGGTCACACAGACCAGCTGGCGCTGTTCATCATAAGCGTAACTGACCAGGCAAATCTCGTCATCCAGCCAGGCGCTGGCGAGCCTGTCACGGTCGTAGCGGCAGACCACGCGCTGGCCCGCGCTGTCGGTCAGGGCATGCAGGGTATTATCCGCATTCCACTCGAAGAGGATATCGTTGCCGCAGGGTTCTGAGATGCGCTGAAGCAGTGACGGTGCGTCATCCTGCAGCGGCGCATAGTGCCAGCGCTCGCCGCTGACGTCATACACCGACCAGCTGTCGTCATGGTGATGTTCAAGCCAGTTTTTTTCGCTCTCGCAGTAGGTGCGCATCCCTTTCGGCACGTTCGGGAAGGCAACGTAATCGCCGGACGGCGCACGCCACACCAGCCCGTCCTGATAGGGCTCCAGTCGGCTTTCCCAGAACAGGCTCCAGCCGCGGCCCAGCACGCTGTCACCGGGGTTGCCGCTGCGCCAGTAGCGCTGCCAGCGCACCGGCAGGCGTGACGGCAGAACGAAATCGAGTTCATCATCCCCGCTGAGAAACTTCTGTCCGCTGACGATATCCACCGGACGGGCGATGATCCCCGCGGCCGCTACGCCGGTCATCAGCGTGCCAGCGCGGCAGGCGATACGGGCCAGCTTATTGATCCCTGGGATTTTGCCCAGCAGCTTAGAGAGCGCCCCGACTTTGCCGGCGGCACCGCCCCAGCCACCGAGAAGCCCGGCGAACAGCAGAGTAAGATCGGAGACTTTATAGAGCCACTCGGGCACTTCAGACTGAATGGGCAGGGTTTGCTGCGGATCTCCGCCGATGAAGACGTTGTCCGAGCCGGTCATCACCTTCGCGTCGCAGGTGGTGCGATCCCCGATGCGGGACGCAGGCTGGCTGTTAATCGAGACGCGCTTAGAGCCTTCGGCCATCTGCTGCGAGCCGTCGTCCGAGCACTTCACCGCGCTGTCCGTCGCGATGGCGGCGGGTTTGCTGTTGATAAACACATTGGGCGAGCCGGAGGTGATGACACCTTTCTTCGTCATACTGGATGCCCCGGCGTCGGCGATACTGTCCCGGGCGGCGGTCGCCAGCTCCCCGGTGTAATACCCCACGGCCAGGCTTGCGCCGACGAGCAGCACACCCACGCCAAGGCAGGATGCGCCGAGACCGGCAATAAACATCGCCCCCGCCAGAATGCCCCCGGCGGCGGCAATCAGGCCACCGACAATCGTTCCGGCAATCATCCCGGCCAGCGCACCGGAGTGGCCGATATCATCACCAACGCGTGCAGCTTCAAACATAACGACTATCCCTGGTGTTAATGGTGGAAGCGAAAGCTCCTGAGAAGATCGCCGAACAGCGCGCAGTCCGTATCGCCCAGCGTACGGGTGCAGGTCATGGTGAACACCAGAATGTTATCGCCCTCGGCATTAAACACGGCCTGCTGCTGCCAGATGCGTTTCCCGTCGCGCAGATAGCTGGCGTGGACAATTTCACCCTGCAAAAGGCCGTCGCCGAGCGTTGCGGCACTGCGTTCACCCTGCTTCCAGCCCTTGATGTGTTTTGCCATCAGGGCGAGCTGGCGATCGATATACGCGGCAAGCGCTTCGCCGGAGTTGAGGGTATCACGGGAGATGTTGAATGCTGGCGCATCCGCTGCAGGCGGCGCGAAGACATTGACGGTACGATCCTGGTAGCCCTCGGGAAAAGCGATCATTCCTTCATTAAACAGGCACTGCGAAGATGGTTCTGACATTGAGCGGGTCCCACCACATTTTTTCAGAAGCGGTAAGTTTCGCATATGTGTTTAAGGCTGACTATCCCCAGATTATTGTCCCACCGCCACGCTCGCCGACAGGCCCGCCACCAGCTCAACCCCCTTCGGTAAGGTGTCGATATGAATGCGCACCGGCACGCGCTGCGCCAGCCGCACCCAACTGAAGGTGGGCTCCACGTCGGGCAGACCCAGCCCGCCGGTCTCGTCATTGTTATCGCCAATCCCATGACCGATGCTCTCCACGTGCCCCGTGAGGACAGGGTCATAACCCATCAGCGGCAAGTGCGCCATGATAATTGGCCGCCGCGACGACGCTTAACGTCAGCGTATAGCGAGCCAGTAAAGAGAGCAGTGATTTCATGACTATAACCTTCTCTTACGAAACGTAGTTTCACTTAGATTTAATACTTGTTGTGCATGTGGTCATTGTTTGTAAAATGACCGCAGGGATTATTTCCATATAAAGTAGAGGGATTTATGCAGCAATACA
This sequence comes from Enterobacter cloacae complex sp. 394F7, assembly GCF_057320385.1. Lineage (NCBI taxonomy): Bacteria > Pseudomonadati > Pseudomonadota > Gammaproteobacteria > Enterobacterales > Enterobacteriaceae > Enterobacter > Enterobacter cloacae complex sp. 394F7. The sequence continues at coordinate 4,167 of NZ_JBXWCS010000027.1, forward strand.
CCAACGAGATCACGCCTGAAATCCGAGAATCCTCCTCACAGGAACACTACGACGAAGATTTTTTAGCAAGCTGTGACAGCAAGACACGTGAAGAGCTTGAGGATTTTAATAAACAAGTTAGTCGCCCATTAGCCTCCATTTTCCGATTCGCTGTAGTGGGAAGCATTACCCGCAACGGGGGAGTGATCCGCAATGCTTCGGCAGGCAGTCCAACTGGTGGGTATAAGATGGCGCGGGTTGGAGATAGAGTTGTTTACGCTGACGGCAGTGAAGCCACTATTATTTCCGGTGCAGGTGTAGCGCGTTTAATGCAAGGCGCATCTGCGGCACTGGTTGGCAGTATGCTCGATAACGGAGAAGAAATAATCTCAACACCACAGTCCAGCGGCAGACTGGTATTTCGTGAAGGTGATACATTCCCGAAAGGATTCTGAACCATGCCAGGGAGTAAGCACTGATGGGCGTTAAGGGGTACTTTTTATTCAGGGGCGATAAGACAGTATGCGGCGGTAGGATTATTGAAGGATGGAGTGATCATCAGTTTTTCGGTAGAGACATGTCCTGTGAAGGTCATCAAGTGACCTGTGGTAAATATCCAGGTCGTTACCGTATCTGTGGCGGGCTTGATACCGACTATATACATGGTAAAAGGATCGCCGGAACGCTGCACAGCTATAGCTCCTGCCCCTGCAAATCGAAATTCGTTCCTTCAAACTTTGACGATGGTTACGAACTTGGTGGAGAAGAAACAGTAACATACACTGATCTGTCTCACCCCGTAGGGATTCCTGTACTCCCAGAACCGATTGAATCAGAACCGGAACAACACGCCCAGACAGCGAAGAAGAAAACAGGCATAGACGCTGGTTTTGCCGTTCTCCCCTATGGCGGCACTACAGAAGCCTGGCAACGTCTGCTATTCACCGAAAACCCGCCAGCGGGAGCAAAGGAACTATTCGCTACGCTGAACGGCCCCGATGAAAAATACAAAGCTGGTTCGATTATGCTTCTGGTTGATCCTGAAAAGCAGGACGAGGAACAGATTGCCCACATGAAAGCCGCGAAAGCGAGGGTTGATGCAGCGTTAGAACCACTGACTATCCAGGAAGCTAACTTTCTTCATAAGAACAAAGACACCATTGATCTGTTTACTTCACGTGCCAGTACGACAGCCGGGGTTGCTTCAGATGCTGCTGGTAAATACTTTGAGAAGATCGAAAATGTTTTGACCAGGATTCAGCAAGCGTACAAAAATCAGTACATTACCAGTGGATCATTGATCAGCGAACAGTTCTATGTGCAGAGGCGGCAGCTATTCGGTGAACTTGATAGCATTCTCACTGATTTCACCCGTCACAAACTCGCCTTGCAAGACTACCCGGACATCAAGCGAGCATTAGGACTATCGACCAGTTCTATCACTCACCGCTGGAATCAAACGGGGGTTGCTGACATTGAAGGCTACGCCACCTTCATGGAGAACGCAGCAAAATACGTGAAGATGATGAAAGCAGTTGGCTATGTCGGTATTGCTCTCGATGGCGCTAACAGGCTGGACAAAGTTTATGAAGCCTGCACCGTTGGGAGCGATTGTGAAAAAGCGGCATTTACTCAGGTCGGCGGATTCAGTGTTGGTACTGCTGCGGGTATTTACACATCCTCAGCAGTGTATAGTGGAGCCACTGCGGCATGTGCGGTAGTGCTCGGCGCGTTAACTGTAGAAGTCGGAGCCGTTGGCGCGTTAGCATGTGGCGTAATAGTTTCTGGAGCCGTTGGGTATGGTGTCGGTGAAGTTGGCAGCAACGTTGGGGAGTTTGCAGGAGAGAAAATTTACGAGGTTGTTAAATAAATGTTCACTCTCTCTGATCTGATTATCTGCGGATTCGCGGGGTTAAGCCTCTGCTGTGGTATCGCGGTCGCGTTCCTCTCATTTCTCAACAAAAAGCGCTTCTCCGCGATCTGCACGCTGTATAAAGAAAAGTTTGGTTCTCTCCCTGCCGGATCGATTATCTTCGATAATGCCGATTCTATAGGGTTTAGCTCAGGTTACGCAGCGAAGATCAACTTTATCGTGAACCCTTTGATCTTTGGTAAAAGCTCAGTTGACAGTACAAATGATGATGTTGCATTCATCAAAGACTTGCCACCTCACCTCAAAAACTGGTTTATCGTCGAGTATGCTTTCTCCGTTTTAGGATTGGTATCAATCGTTATCGCCGGAGCAGTGTTGTATTTTCGATAGCATCCCTTTAAGCAAAAATACAGGAACAAATTGATTTTAAATATATTTTTATTTTATTTGCGCGTCTGATGCAGCGCGAGACCGGGCTGAGCTTTGGGCGATGGCGGCAGCAGCTGCACCTGATTATCGCCCTGCAGGAGCTGGCGAGCGGTGCCCCGGTGCAGAATGTGGCAACAAAACTCGGGTATGAATCCGTGAATGCGTTTATCACCATGTTTCGCAAAGCGATGGGCACCACGCCCGCGCACTACTTTGCCGAACGGAAAAACAGCGGCCGTTAGCCCGGCCCCTCGCTCCCCGCCGCCAGCAGCGGCACTATCACATCGCTGATGGGCACCGGAATACCGTGCGCGCGGCCATAGCGCTGGATCACGCCGTTGCGGATATCCCACTCCAGTGGGCGGTTGGCCTGACGGTCGGCAAGGATCGAGGTGCCTAAATCGGCCGGTGCGCGCTGGAAGTTCGCCAGGATCTCCTGCGCAACGTCATCATTGAGCGCTGCCCCCTCGGCACGGGCGACAGTAAGGCCTTCGCGCAGATACGCCAGCCCCAGCGCGCTGATATCCTCGCGCGAAAACATCCCGGCACGACGGTTGGCCAGCACCATCAGCCCGGCCACCGCGTTTTGCAGCAGCTTGCGCCAGGCGACAGTGGCGAAATCAGCCGACAACTCAACCGCACAGCGTGTGCCCTGCAACGCGTCTACCACCCGTTTTGCCTGCGGAACGTCCGGCAGCGTCAGGCGCGGTTTGGCGCGCAGCCAGACGGAGGCATCCGGCTCGCGCTGCGCCGGGAACCAGACCACCGACGGCAGCACCGTTGCGCCATTAACCCACGGCTCCAACTGGGCTTTCTGCTCCACGCCGTTTTGCAGGGCGCAGACCACCGTGTTTTCATCGCACAGGGCGCGAAGCCACCCGGCGCTGTCGGCGTTCTGCGTCGTTTTTACCGCCACAAAAACCAGATCGGCGGGACGCGTGACGACGGACGGGTCGGTTAATACCGGACCCGGCACGACCGTTTCACCTTCGTCGTCGCGCAGACGCAGTTCAGGATGTGCGGTGCGTCCGCACAACTGCGGCGTGCGGCCAGCGTCATGTAGCACCGCGGCGATGGTGGTACCAATTGCACCAGGACCAATCAGCGCAATCACTGGATTGTCAGACATGGTTAACTCCCCTTTTCGCTAAGCCTGCTAACAGTTATACCACTGTAAAAAGTGAGCGCCACGTCGTTGTCTATACTCAACACACGACAGACAACGGAGTGCGCCATGCCTTTACCCGATTTCAAATCCTCTGAACCCTATACCCTTGGCATCGAACTCGAGCTGCAGGTGGTTAACCCACCGGGATACGATCTGAGCCAGGACTCTTCCGCGCTTATCGCCGCCGTTAAAGACGACATCAAAGGCGGTGAAGTTAAACACGATATCACCGAAAGCATGCTTGAGATTGCCACCGGCGTGTGCCAGAACATCGATCAGGCGGCGGCACAGTTCTCCATGATGCAGCAGAGCATTTTGCGGGCGGCGGCGGAGCATCATATTCAGATCTGCGGCGGCGGGACGCATCCGTTCCAGAAGTGGCAGCGGCAGGAGGTGTGCGATGACGAGCGCTACAACATCACGCTGGAGCGCTTTGGCTATCTGATTTTACAGGCGACGGTGTTTGGCCAGCACGTGCATGTCGGGTGCCGGACCGGCGATGACGCGATTTATCTGCTGCATGGCCTGTCACGCTTTGTCCCGCACTTTATCGCCCTGGCCGCCGCATCATCCTACATGCAGGGCACGGACACAAAGTTTGCCTCCTCGCGACTCAATATCTTTTCCGGGTTCCCGGATAACGGGCAGATGCCGTGGGTCAACAACTGGCAGGAGTTCGAGGGGCTGTTTCGCCGCCTGAGCTCAACCAGCATGATCGACAGCATTAAAGATCTGCACTGGGACATCCGTCCCAGCCCACATTTTGGCACTGTTGAGGTGCGGGTGATGGATACGCCGCTGACGCTCGGCCATGCGATCAATATCGCCGGGCTGATCCAGGCGACATCCCACTGGCTGCTGACCACCCGGCCGTATAAGCATCAGGAGAGGGATTTTCTGCTGTATCGCTTTAACCGTTTTCAGGCGTGTCGCTACGGGCTTGAGGGCATACTGACGGACGTGCATACCGGCGAGCATAAGACGGTGGCGGAAGATCTTGCCTGGCTGCTGGAGCAGGTTGCGCCATCGGCCGAGAAACTCGGCGCGACGAGCGCGATTAAGGAACTTGCCCTGCTGTTAAAGCAGGGCAAGAGCGAGGCGCAGCGCATGCGGGACTTTATCGCCGACGGCGGCTCGCTTATTTCTCTGGTTCAGAAGCACTGCGAGCTGTGGGCGACGAGTCCGTAAGGCTATGCCCCCACTCGCGCAGGCGCTGGAACAGCACAAACAGTGCGGGGATGAACAGGATCCCCACTACGGTCGCCACCAGCATACCGCTGAATACCGTAGTACCAATGATGCGACGGCTTTGGGCACCCGCCCCGGTCGCCAGCATCATTGGCAGGACGCCAATGATGAACGATACCGCCGTCATCATTACCGCACGGAAGCGGCGTGATGCCCCCTCGCGAGCCGCATCGACAATTGCTATCCCCTCCATGCGCCGCGCGCGGGCAAACTCGACGATAAGGATCGCGTTCTTGGCAGCAAGGGCTATCAGCAACACCAGGCCAATCTGCACATACACGTCGTTGGCGTAGCCGGCTATCCACAGCCAGACCAGCGCCCCGCCGATGGCGAACAGCACCGAGAGCATTACGCTCGCCGGAAGCGTCCAGCTCTCGTACTGGGCGACGAGGAACAGCCACGCCATCACCACCGCCGCCAGCACGATCCAGATTGCCTGATTGCCGGTCTGCTGCTCCTGGTACGACATGCCGCTCCAGGCGTAGTCGTACCCGGCGGGCAGACTCTGCGCCAGAATGTCGCCCATCGCCGCCATCGCAGTGCTGCTGCTCACCCCTTCCGCCGCGGAACCGCTCACCGACACCGACGGAAACTGGTTGTACTGCTGCAGGAACGGCGCGCCAACGGTGGGCGTGATGGTCACGAGATTACTCAGGCGCACCCGCTCACCGTTGTTGCTGCGCACAAACAGCTCGCTGATTTGCCCGGCGCGCTCGCGCCACTGCATCTCATTTTGCATCACCACGTGGTAGACGCGGTTGTTGACGCTGAAATCGCCGGCACGCGTGCCGCCAAATGCGGTCTGCAGGCTGCTGAAGATGCGTGACACCGGTACGTCGAGACGCGCCGCGCGCTCGCGGTCAACGGTCAGCGTCAGCTGCGGCACGTTGCTGCTCCAGGTGGTGAATACGCGGCTCAACTGCGGATGCTGGTTGGCTTTCACCAGCACCTCGCGGGTGATGCGCTCCAGCTCCGCCGGGCTCTGCCCCGCCTGCGCCTGAATACGCAGGTCGAAGCCGGAAGCGTTGCCCAGCCCCGGCAGCGTCGGCGGGGCAAAGGTCATGATGGTTGCTTCCGGCAGCGCCAGCAGCTGGCGCTGAAGGGTACCCATCACTTCATCCAGCGGCGGACGCTCGCTCCAGTCCTTCAGCATGATGGAGATAAACCCGCCGTTGGAGGCGCTGGTGCCGTTGAGGATGTTAAACCCGGAGACCTGAATCACGTCTTCCACCGCCGGATGTTTAGCAATTAATTCGCGTGCCGTAACCATCACCGCCTCGGTGCGCTCCAGCGAGGCCGCTTCCGGCAACTGAACGCTGGCGAAGAAGTAGCCCTGATCTTCCTGCGGCAGGAAGCCTTTAGGCATCGACATAAAGCTGAACACCACCACAGCCGCCGCGCCTGCGGTGGCCAGCAGTGCCAGCCACGGACGAAGGGTGAATATACTCACCATGCGGGAGTAGAGGCTACGCGTGGCCTCCAGCCCCCGGTTGAAGCCGCGGAAAATCGCCGCGGGCTGCGCCGGACGCGGACGCAGCAGCAGCGCACACAGCGCGGGTGTCAGCGTTAGCGCCACCAGGCTTGAGAGCGTTACGGCGGTGGAGAGCGTGACCGCAAACTGGCGGTACAGCTCGCCGACAATCCCCGGCAGCAGCGCCACCGGCACGAATACCGCCAGCAGCACCAGCGTCGTCGCGATCACCGGCCCGGCAATCTGGCGCAGCGCCAGCGCGGTCGCCGCCGTCCGGCTCTGCCCTTCCGCCATCAGCGTTTCGACGCTCTCCACCACCACGATGGCGTCATCCACCACCATGGTCAGCGCCAGAATAATGGCGAACAGGCTGAGCGTGTTGGCGGAATAGCCAAGCGTGTAGAGCACCGCAAAGGTGCCCACCAGCGACACCGGAATGGCAAGGGCGACAATCAGCGTGGCGCGCCAGCTCTGCAGGAACAGGGAGACGACCACCACCACCGCCAGCATCGTCAGCGCCAGGGAGACGCCAATCTCTTTAATGGTGGCAGCCACGAAGGTGGTGGTGTCGAATTTCACCTCATAAACCAGGTCGTCCGGGAAGCGCGTCGAGAGACGCTCCAGCTCTGCACGCACCGCCCCGGCGACGCGCAGGGCGTTAGCAGACGGAGTGGGGTAAATGCCGAGATAGGCGGAGTCATGCCCGTTCAACTGCGCGCCGGAGCTGTAGCTGCGTGAGCCAAGTTCGATGGTGGCAACGTCCTGCAGGCGCACCAGTTGCCCCATCTCGCCCGCGCGGATGATGATGTTGGCAAACTCTTCTGCCTGGTTTAAGCGCCCCAGCCCGTTGATGGTCAGGGTCTGCTGCTGGCCGTTAAAGACCGGTGGTGTACCGACCTGGCCTGCCGCGCCCTGCACGTTCTGCTCGCGCAGCGCCTGCGCCACGTCGTCGGTGGTGACGTTGAGCGCGTTCATGCGATCGGGCCGCAGCCAGATGCGCATGCTGTAGTCGCGCGCGCCAAACATCTGCACCTGCCCGACGCCGGGCAAACGGGACAGCGCCTCGCGCACCTGAGTGCTGGCGTAGTTGCTGACAAACAGCGGCGTGTGGGTGTTTTCCGGTGAGTAAAGACTTACCCCCATCATCAGGTTGGTGGCGCGCTTGCGCACCTGCACGCCGTTTTGCTGTGCCTCGGCCGGTAGCTGTGCCGTGGCCTGCGACACGCGGTTTTGCACGTCGATGGCGGCCAGATCCGGGTCTGTCCCGGCAGCAAACGTGATGTTCAGACTGTAAGTGCCTTCATCCGAACTGGTGGACTCCATATACAGCATGTGGTCCACGCCGTTAAGCTGGGTCTCCAGCGGCGTGGCGATGGCCTCGGCCACGTCAGCCGCGCTGGCCCCCGGCCATGACGCTGACACATTCACGACCGGCGGCGTGATCTGCGGATACTGCTCCACCGGGATTAGCTTCAGCGCGATAGCCCCCAACAGGGTAATGACCAGCGCAATCACCATCGCAAAGCGCGGGCGTTTGATGAAAAACGTCAGCATGATGGCTCCTTAATTCAGTATCTGGACGGCAGCGCCGGGCTGAACACGCTGCACGCCGTCAGCGATCGCTCGCTCACCAGGCTGTACGCCAGAGGCGATCTGGAACTGCTGCCCGATCTGTCCGGCGATCGTCAGCGGACGTTTTTCCGCCTTGCCGTCGGCGTTTACCACCCAGGCGAAGAAACCGTCGTCATTCTGCTGTACGGCAGCGGCGGGCAGCGTCATAACAGGCGTTGCGCTGGCGGGCCGCAGAAAAACATTCACATTGCCGCCGGGCAGCAGCTGATGGCGTGGATTGGCGAATTCGGCGCGCAGCATTACGCTGGCGGTGCGCGGGTCGATGCGGTTGTCCACCGACGTCAGCTCGCCGACGATGCGCTGGCCGTTGCTGTCAATTAACGCATGCCAGGCCTGCTTCATGGCGCGGAGATCGGTATGCTTGCCGACTTTAGCGGCAAAGGCGCCCTCTTCCAGCGCAAAAGCGATGCGGATCGGATCCAGCTGCACCACCTCCACCAGTACGCCGCTTGCGGGGTTGACCAGGCTGCCGACGTGGAAGTTGCTGTGCCCCACGCGCCCGGCAATCGGTGATGTGATGCGCGTGTACCCCAGCGTCACGTTGCGGGTTTCCAGCCGGGCTTTCGCCTGTTCCAGCGCAGCGCGGGCAACATCGCGCTGCATACGGGCGTTATCCACATCGTGGCGGCTGATGGCGTTGTTGTTGCCCAGGCTTTCAAAACGGGAGAGCTGCTGCTGCGCCTGCCGCAGCGTGGCTTCGGCGCTCGTCACCTCGGCCTGAGCCAGACGCACGGCAGCACGCGGCTCGGCATCATCCAGTTCGAACAGCACGTCGCCTTTTTTCACATATTGCCCGTCGCGGAAGTTGATTTTGGTTATCACGCCTTCCGTGCGTGCGCGCAACTCAACGGTGTGAATCGCCTCGATGCGGCCCGGGATCTGGCGCTCAGCAGCGTGGGTAGTTTGTTCCACGGTGGCAACGCGAACAGGAATGGCGGCGGCAAAAGCAGGTGGCAGGGTGAAGGTAAACAGTGCGAACAGGAGTGGGAATTTCATGGGAGTACCTCAGGGTTATTACCCTCACCCCGGCCCTCTCCCACCGGGAGAGGGAGGTCAGGGTCCCCTCTCCCGGTGGGCTGAGGAATCCCCAGAAAATTAGATATGGATAAATGGTTGTTTATTGTTCAAAAATGGAGCTAAAAACAACCGATAACTCGACAGAAG
>NZ_JBXWCS010000028.1:0-12749 GCF_057320385.1 Enterobacter cloacae complex sp. 394F7
GGGATCTACAATACAGGCTCGTGGCCTAAGGCCGGGTACGGCATGTGGACTGCCTGACAGAAAGAACTGGCCGGTTCTTTCTGTACGGGAGGATAATACAAGGTCGGGTAAGCGAAGCGTCACCCGACAAGGTTGTTAACCCGCTACCGCGATACGTTTCATATCGGTCATGTAGCCACGCAGTTTGTGACCTACTTTCTCGATCTGGTGGCTGCGAATCGCTTCGTTCACATCGCGCAGTTGTGCGTTGTCTACCGCACCTTCCGCAATGGCTTTGCCCAGATCGCCCGGTTGCAGGGTGGTCATGAACTCTTTCAGCAGCGGTACGCATGCATAAGAGAACAGGTAGTTGCCGTACTCAGCGGTATCGGAGATAACCACGTTCATTTCGTACAGACGCTTACGGGCAATGGTGTTCGCGATCAGCGGCAGCTCGTGCAGTGATTCGTAGTACGCAGACTCTTCGATGATGCCGGAATCCACCATGGTTTCGAACGCCAGCTCAACACCCGCTTTTACCATCGCGATCATCAGTACGCCTTTGTCGAAGTACTCTTGCTCGCCGATTTTACCTTCATACTGTGGCGCAGTTTCGAACGCGGTCTTACCGGTCTCTTCACGCCAGGTCAGCAGTTTCTTATCATCATTCGCCCAGTCAGCCATCATGCCGGAAGAGAACTCTCCGGAGATGATGTCGTCCATATGTTTCTGGAACAGCGGCGCCATAATGGTTTTCAGCTGTTCGGACAGCGCGAAAGCACGCAGTTTCGCCGGGTTGGACAGACGATCCATCATCAGCGTGATACCGCCCTGCTTCAGCGCTTCGGTGATGGTTTCCCAGCCGAACTGAATCAGTTTTTCTGCGTATGCCGGGTCGGTACCCTCTTCCACCAGCTTATCGAAGCACAGCAGTGAACCGGCCTGCAGCATGCCGCACAGAATGGTCTGCTCGCCCATCAGGTCAGATTTCACTTCAGCCACGAAGGAAGATTCCAGAACGCCCGCACGGTGGCCACCAGTAGCCGCTGCCCATGCTTTGGCGATCGCCATCCCTTCGCCTTTCGGATCGTTTTCCGGGTGAACCGCAATCAGCGTCGGCACGCCGAAGCCACGCTTGTACTCTTCACGCACTTCTGTACCCGGACACTTCGGTGCCACCATCACTACGGTGATGTCTTTACGGATCTGCTCGCCCACTTCAACGATGTTGAAGCCGTGAGAGTAACCCAGCGCCGCGCCGTCTTTCATCAGCGGCTGAACGGAGCGCACAACATCAGAGTGCTGTTTGTCTGGCGTCAGGTTAACAACCAGATCCGCCTGCGGGATCAGCTCTTCGTAGGTACCCACTTTGAAGCCGTTTTCGGTCGCTTTACGCCAGGAAGCGCGTTTTTCAGCAATTGCTTCTTTGCGCAGGGCGTAAGAGATATCCAGCCCGGAGTCACGCATGTTCAGGCCCTGGTTCAGACCCTGCGCGCCACAGCCGACGATGACCACTTTTTTACCCTGAAGGTAGCTCGCGCCATCAGCAAATTCATCGCGCGCCATGAAGCGGCATTTGCCCAGCTGCGCCAGCTGCTGGCGCAAGTTCAGTGTATTAAAGTAGTTAGCCATGGGTGATACCTCGTGATGTTGTGTGTCTTATTGTTCGGTTCGCGTTTCAGCGAGAATGTACCCACATTACAACAGGAAATTTATTGCGGAAATTGATATATTCACAACGTCACGTTGCAATATCTGCAATGTAAAAAGGGGGAGTGGAATCCGTGGATTTACGCGATCTGAAAATGTTCCTGCATCTGGCAGAAAGCCGCCATTTTGGCCGTAGCGCCCGGGCTATGCACGTCAGCCCGTCCACGCTTTCGCGCCAGATCCAGCGCCTTGAAGAGGACCTCGGCCAGCCGCTGTTTGTGCGGGATAATCGCACCGTTACCCTCACGGAAGCGGGCGAAGAGCTGCGGGTCTTTGCTCAGCAGACGTTGTTGCAGTATCAGCAGCTACGACACGCCATCGATCAGAAAGGGCCGTCTTTATCCGGCGAACTGCATATTTTCTGCTCCGTAACGGCCGCCTATAGCCATCTTCCCCCTATCCTTGACCGCTTCCGCGCGGAGCATCCCTCGGTTGAAATTAAGCTCACCACCGGCGATGCCGCCGATGCCATGGAAAAAGTCGTCACAGGCGAAGCCGATCTGGCCATTGCCGGGAAGCCCGAAACCCTGCCTGGCGCGGTGGCGTTCTCCATGCTGGAGAATCTGGCGGTGGTGCTGATCGCCCCGGCGCTACCCTGCCCGGTGCGTAATCAGGTGTCGGTGGAAAAGCCGGACTGGTCATCGGTACCGTTTATCATGGCCGATCAGGGTCCGGTGCGACGCCGTATCGAACTCTGGTTCCGCCGTCAGAAAATCAGTAATCCGTCGATTTACGCGACGGTGGGTGGACACGAGGCGATGGTCTCGATGGTGGCGCTTGGCTGCGGCGTGGCGCTGTTGCCGGAAGTGGTGCTGGAAAACAGCCCGGAACCGGTGCGCAATCGCGTGATGATTCTGGAGCGCAGCGACGAAAAGACACCGTTCGAGCTTGGCGTGTGTGCACAAAAAAAGCGGCTGCATGAGCCGCTTATTGATGCGTTCTGGAAGATATTGCCGAACCATTAAAGTCGGGTGGCGCTACGCTTACCCGACCAATACGCAGACCTCCCATTAGCCCGCGAGGAAGAAACGGAACGCCGGGTTGTGGGTTTCATCATGACACTCATAGCCCAGCTCGTTCAGACGCGTTTCGAAATCCGGCTCGTGCTCGGCCAGTTCAAACGCGGCCAGCACGCGGCCATAGTCGGTGCCGTGGCTGCGGTAGTGGAACAGGGAGATGTTCCAGTGCGTGCCCAGCGTATGCAGGAACTTCAGCAACGCGCCCGGGGATTCCGGGAATTCAAAGCTGTAAAGACGTTCCTTAAGCGGCTTCGACGGACGACCGCCGACCATATAACGCACGTGCAGCTTCGCCATCTCATCGTCAGAGAGATCGACCACGCTGTAGCCGCCTTCGTGCAGCAGGTGGAGGATCTCTTTGCGCTCTTCCAGACCGCGGCTTAAACGCACGCCGACAAAAATACAGGCGTCTTTCGCATCGGCAAAACGGTAGTTGAACTCCGTTACCGAACGGCCGCCAAGCAGCTGACAGAACTTCAGGAAGCTGCCCTTCTCTTCCGGAATGGTCACCGCCAGCAGGGCCTCACGCTGCTCGCCCAGCTCGCAGCGTTCAGAAACGTAACGCAGACCGTGGAAGTTGACGTTAGCACCCGAGAGCACGTGCGCCAGGCGCTCGCCGCGAATGTTGTGCTGGGCAATGTATTTTTTCATTCCAGCCAATGCCAGCGCGCCGGACGGTTCCGCTACCGCACGCACATCCTCGAAGAGATCTTTCATCGCCGCGCAGATCGCATCGCTGTCGACGGTGACGATGTCGTCAAGATACTCCTGGCACAGACGGAAGGTTTCGTCGCCAATACGTTTCACCGCCACGCCTTCGGCAAACAGCCCAACGCGCGGAAGATCGACCGGATGACCCGCATCCAGCGCGGCCTTCAGGCAGGCTGAATCTTCCGCTTCCACGGCAATCACTTTGATCTGCGGCATCAGCTGTTTGATCAGCACCGCTACGCCTGCGGCTAAGCCACCGCCGCCCACCGGAACGAAAACGCGGTCAAGATGGGCATCCTGCTGCAGCAGTTCCAGCGCCAGGGTACCTTGTCCTGCAATCACCATCGGATGATCGAACGGCGGTACCCAGGTAAAGCCCTGCTGCTGCGCCAGCTCGATCGCTTTGGCTTTTGCTTCGTCAAAGTTAGCGCCGTGGAGCAGCACTTCGCCGCCGAAGCCACGCACCGCATCCACTTTGATATCCGCCGTGGCAACCGGCATCACGATCAGCGCTTTCAACCCCAAACGGGCAGACGAGAACGCCACACCCTGCGCGTGGTTGCCCGCCGACGCGGTAATCACGCCGCGTGCTTTTTGCTCGTCGGTCAACCCGGCCATCATCGCGTAGGCCCCGCGCAGCTTGAAGCTGTGCACCGGCTGACGGTCTTCGCGCTTCACCAGAATCACGTTGTCGAGGCGCGAAGAGAGTTTTTCCATTTTCTGCAGCGGGGTGACCTGCACCGCTTCATAGACCGGCGCGCGTAGCACTGCCCGGAGATATTCCGCCCCCTCAGGGGCGGCGGATAAGGGTTGTGACTCGGCCATCATTAGCCCCCAAGTTTCGATTTATCGCGTACCGCGCCTTTGTCTGCACTGGTCGCAAGGCTCGCGTAAGCGCGCAGGGCGAAGGAGACTTCACGCTGGCGGTCCTTCGGCGTCCAGGCTTTATCGCCGCGCGCTTCCTGTGCTTCACGACGAGCCGCGATCTCCTGATCGCTCAGCTTGAGCTGGATCCCGCGATTCGGAATGTCGATTTCGATCAGGTCACCGTCTTCGATGATCGCAATGTTGCCGCCGCTCGCCGCTTCCGGTGATACATGGCCGATGGAGAGGCCGGACGTACCGCCCGAGAAACGTCCGTCGGTGATCAACGCACAGGCTTTACCGAGGCCCATCGATTTCAGGAAGGTGGTTGGGTAGAGCATCTCCTGCATGCCTGGACCGCCTTTCGGCCCTTCATAACGTATGACCACCACGTCGCCTTCCACAACTTTGCCGCCCAGGATGGCATCTACCGCCTCGTCCTGGCTTTCGTACACTTTGGCCGGGCCGGTGAATTTCAGGATGCTGTCATCCACGCCCGCGGTTTTTACGATGCAGCCGTTTTCCGCAAAGTTGCCGTACAGCACGGCCAGACCGCCGTCTTTACTGTAGGCGTGCTCCAGCGAACGAATGCAGCCTTCGGCGCGGTCATCATCCAGGGTGTCCCAGCGACAATCCTGAGAGAAGGCCTGCGTGGTACGAATACCGGCCGGACCCGCGCGGAACATGTTTTTCACCGCCTCATCCTGAGTCAGCATCACGTCATATTTATCCAGCGTCTGCGGCAACGTCAGACCGAGAACGTTCTTCACATCGCGGTTCAGCAGCCCGGCGCGATCCAGCTCGCCAAGAATACCGATAACGCCACCCGCACGGTGTACGTCTTCCATGTGGTATTTCTGGGTGCTTGGCGCGACTTTACACAGTTGCGGCACTTTGCGGGACAGCTTATCGATATCGCTCATGGTGAAGTCGATTTCCGCTTCCTGCGCCGCAGCCAGCAGGTGCAAAACGGTGTTAGTAGAACCGCCCATGGCGATATCCAGCGTCATGGCATTTTCGAACGCCGCCTTGCTGGCTATGTTGCGCGGCAGCGCGCTGGCATCGTCCTGCTCGTAGTAACGTTTGGTCAGTTCAACAATGCGCTTACCGGCGTTGAGGAACAGCGCTTTACGGTCAGCGTGCGTCGCCAGCAGCGAACCGTTGCCCGGCTGAGAGAGGCCCAGTGCTTCGGTCAGACAGTTCATGGAGTTGGCGGTGAACATCCCGGAACAGGAGCCGCAGGTTGGGCACGCAGAGCGTTCCACCTGGTTGCTCTGCTCGTCAGACACTTTTGGATCCGCGCCCTGGATCATCGCATCGACCAGGTCGAGCTTGATGATTTTGTCAGAAAGCTTGGTCTTGCCCGCTTCCATAGGACCACCGGAGACGAAAATTACCGGAATGTTCAGACGCAGGGAAGCCATCAGCATCCCCGGGGTGATTTTGTCGCAGTTGGAGATACAGACCATGGCATCCGCACAGTGCGCGTTAACCATGTATTCCACCGAGTCGGCAATCAGCTCGCGCGACGGCAGTGAATAGAGCATGCCCCCGTGCCCCATCGCGATACCGTCATCCACCGCAATGGTGTTGAATTCTTTCGCCACACCGCCCGCAGCTTCAATTTGCTCAGCAACCAGTTTGCCGAGATCGCGCAGGTGCACATGGCCCGGCACAAACTGGGTGAAGGAGTTCACCACGGCGATGATAGGTTTACCGAAATCAGCGTCGGTCATCCCGGTGGCGCGCCACAGTGCGCGGGCACCCGCCATGTTACGGCCGTGGGTGGTGGTGGCGGAACGATACTTAGGCATGCTTTATTTACTCCCGTCTGACTATTAAATGGGACGGTGCGTGCCGCCCCATATTTATGCTTATTGATTAACCTGATCCAACCAGCCGTATTTATCTTCTGTTTCGCCGGTGAAGAGGCCGAAGAAGGCTTGCTGAATACGTTTGGTAACCGGGCCACAGCGGCCTGCGCCCACCTGAATACCGTCTACACTGCGAACCGGCGTGATCTCAGCCGCCGTACCGGACATAAAGACTTCATCGGCCAGATACAGGGATTCGCGGGACAGAACCTGTTCACGCACTTCGATACCCAGATCTTTCGCCAGCTTAATGATGGCGTCACGGGTAATACCCGGCAGGGCTGAAGAGGTAAACGGCGGGGTGAACAGGATACCGTCTTTCACTTCAAACAGGTTCTCACCTGCACCTTCAGAGATATAACCGTTCACGTCCAGCGCGATGCCTTCCTGGTAGCCGTGGCGGCGCGCTTCGCTGCCGACCAACAGTGAGGAGAGGTAGTTACCGCCCGCCTTGGCCGCAGTTGGGATGGTATTAGGCGCCACGCGGTTCCAGGACGAGACCATTGCGTCGATCCCCTGCTCCAGCGCTTCTGCACCCAGGTACGCCCCCCACGGGAACGCAGCAATGATCACGTCAGTGGTGTAACCGGCTGGCGGGTTTACGCCCATGCCCACGTCACCCACGAAGACCAGCGGACGAATATAGGCGCTGGTCAGGTTGTTCTTACGAATCACCTCGCGGCAGGCTTCCATCAGCTCATCAACGCTCTGAGAAACCGGGAAACGATAAATTTTGGCTGAGTCATGCAGACGCTGCATATGTTCACGATGACGGAACACCACTGGCCCTTTGTGAGAGTCGTAGCAACGGATGCCTTCAAACACAGACGTACCGTAGTGCAGCGCATGGGACATCACGTGGACCTTCGCGTCCTCCCAACGAACCATCTCACCATTGAACCAAATGTAATCAGCTTTTTTTGTCGTCATTTTCTCTTCCTGTCACGCTCAGGCGCGGATTTGTTGTGATGTGGTTGTGCTCTGGCAGATGGCAACATGGGCAACATCCACCAGCTTTGATAACTGACTAAACAGTAAGTCGACCGGGCGCGGGCTGGCAACGGTTAATTCGATACTGATATTTTGGGCGTCAGTGGCCGTCTCCATATTCATAGAGCAAATCTGAAAGCCACGATGACGGACCACGCGCAAAACGCGCTCTAATGTCTCTGGATTGAAGCGAGCCTGAACAGCGACCTGATGTTGCATCATGATAATTTCTCCAGCATTTGTGAGTTACTGGCACCTGGCGGTACCAACGGCCAGACGTTCTCAAGCTCGTCGATTGAGACATGAAGCAGGTAAGGCCCTTCGCTTGACAGCATGGTGTCGAGTGCCGCTTCAACCTGGTCTTTACGGGTGATGTGCTGTCCAGGAATGCCAAAGGCGCTGGCCAGAGTGAGGAAATCGGGGTTATCAGTCAGGGTGGTTTCGCTGTAGCGCTCCTCGAAGAACAGCTGCTGCCACTGGCGCACCATCCCTAAACGCTGGTTATCGAGCAACACGATCTTCAGCGGCAATTGTTTACGCTTAACGGTGCCCAACTCCTGAACGTTCATCATGAAGGAGCCGTCACCGGAGATACAGATGACCGTATCGTTTGGACGGGCAACCTGAGCACCCACCGCGGCAGGCAGGCCGAAGCCCATCGTGCCTAATCCGCTGGAGGTGATGAAGTTTTCCGGGCGGGTGTAGGTCATGTGCTGCGCAGACCACATCTGGTGCTGGCCGACATCGGTCGTCACTACGCTGTCTGCCGGTTTACGATCAGACAACTGCTTCAACAACAGCGGCGCATAGATGGCCTCACCCGGATGGTCGTAACGCCAGGCGTGCTCGGCACGCATTTCAGCCGTGTGCTGGCGCCACTCGCCGATATTCAAAGGCTGCTGTAACGCCGGCAGCAGCGTGTTGAGATCGCCCTGCAGCGCAACATGCGCCTGACGCAGTTTGTTCATTTCCGCCGGGTCGATATCCATATGGATAACTTTGGCATTTGGCGCGAAGGTATTCAGCTTGCCGGTCACGCGATCGTCAAAACGGGCACCGACGGCAATCAGCAAATCACACTCCTGCACCGCCAGGTTTGCCGCTTTGGTGCCGTGCATCCCCAGCATGCCCAGGTAGTATGGATAGTCAGCATCTACTGCGCCCAACCCTTTCAGCGTGCAGGTGGCAGGCATTTGCGTTACCGCGATAAATTCGCGCAGGGCCGGAACTGCCTGTGCCATGCCGACGCCGCCGCCGACGTACAGCATCGGCTGGGCTGCCTGCGCCAGCATCCGACGCGCCTCTTCGACTTCCGCATGTGGGAACGCGTCGTCACTCTCAACGGTGGAGAAGTGCGGTTCCAGCTCGCCGAGTGCGACCTGAATATCTTTCGGGATATCCACCAGAACCGGGCCAGGACGGTCAGAGCTGGCAATACGGAACGCTTCCGCCATCACGCCTGGCAGTTCTTCGAGGGACTGCACGAGGAAGCTGTGTTTGGTACAGGCCAGCGACAAGCCGAGCACATCGACTTCCTGGAAGGCATCAGTACCGATGAAGGGTGAGGCCACCTGGCCGGTGATCGCCACCACGGGAACGGAATCGAGCAGCGCGTCAGCCAGACCGGTGATCAGGTTTGTGGCGCCCGGTCCAGACGTTGCCATGCAGACGCCCGTTTTACCGGTGGCACGTGCATAGCCAATGGCCGCCATGGCTGCGCCCTGCTCGTGTCGGCACAAGAGGTGTTCCACGCCGCCGTCATACAGTGCATCGTAAATCGGCATAATTGCGCCTCCCGGATAACCAAAGACGGTTTCGACTCCCTGTGCGCGCAACGCATGTACTACCCACTGTGCCCCATTCATAGTTAGTTCCCCGTCATAAATCGGGAGAAACAGAATTTTGTGCTATTTGTCATTCTCTGCTCCTCGTTTAAGTTTTTTAGTCATAAAAAAACCCCCGGACCTTTCGGTGCGGGGGTCTTAGTTCGTTAAGGCTTGATTTCTAAGCCTTTCCTCGTCCAAGTGCAGCCCCGCACGGTGGGATAATAATCACCACCACGCTAATCACGACCAGGCTAATCACTAGTAGAAGGGCTGTCATTTTCGGTTCTTTGTGCATCTTGTTCGAAGGAATGCCTAAAGAGTTATCACAGTTATCAAACCAAACACAAGATTTATTTATGACGGATTTGATTAGCAGGCAAATCATATTCCTGAAAAGCTTTGTTTTATATAAGGAAAGTAGATGGTGAATATTTTTCATTTTTTTGGTGTGTTTTAGCGCTCTACAGCGTTCCGTCCTTCTCTTTGCGAGATAGCTTCCGAATGAGTGAAATAGTTACACTATGTCGCTAAAAAGCAGGAATGAGCGTCGTAAATCAGCCAACTGACGCTCAACAGGCAAAATCAATACTGACATAGTGACTCACTGAGGAGGTGCTTATGTCACTGTCAGTTGTTTACACGCGTGCGGCGATCGGAGTAAAGGCACCGCTTATTTCTGTGGAGGTTCATCTGAGTAATGGGCTCCCTGGGCTAACGCTTGTCGGCTTGCCAGAAACCACGGTCAAAGAAGCCAGAGATCGGGTTCGCAGCGCAATTATCAATAGCGGTTATACCTTCCCCGCCAAGAAGATCACGATCAACCTTGCTCCCGCAGATCTGCCCAAGGAGGGCGGACGATACGATTTACCTATCGCTATTGCGCTTCTCGCAGCCTCTGAGCAGCTCAACACTGCGAGGCTAGGCTCGTACGAGTTCATTGGCGAACTGGCGCTTACAGGCGCGTTAAGAGGCGTTCCTGGCGCCATCTCTGGTGCGCTGGAAGCCATTTATGCCGGTCGACAAATTATTGTAGCCAATGAAAATGCCTCAGAAGTGAGCCTGATTGCCGAGAAAGGATGCCTGGTCGCGGGGCATTTACAGGAAGTCTGCGCGCACCTTGAAGGCCGACTTACCCTCTCCGAGCCAGAGGAAACCGGAGATATCCTGCCTGAAAGCCCGGACGACCTCAGCGATATTATCGGGCAGGAGCAGGGGAAGCGGGCACTGGAGATCACCGCAGCCGGAGGACATAACCTGTTGCTGATTGGCCCGCCGGGAACAGGGAAAACCATGCTGGCGAGCAGGCTGAATGGGTTATTGCCACCACTCAATAATCATGAGGCACTTGAAAGCGCAGCGATATTTAGCCTGGTGAGCTCTGCATCATTGCAAAAACAGTGGCGACGACGCCCTTTTCGCTCTCCCCATCACAGTGCCTCCCTGACGGCCATGGTCGGAGGGGGCTCCATTCCGGGGCCGGGAGAGATCTCGCTGGCACACAATGGCATCCTGTTCCTTGATGAACTGCCTGAGTTTGAACGCCGCGTACTGGATGCCCTGCGGGAACCTATCGAATCTGGCGAGATCCATATCTCCCGCACGCGCGCCAAAATAAGCTACCCGGCACAGTTCCAGCTGGTTGCCGCCATGAACCCCAGCCCATCAGGCCATTATCAGGGAAATCATAATCGCTGCACGCCTGAGCAGACGCTGCGCTATCTGGGGAAGCTGTCAGGCCCTTTCCTCGATCGTTTTGATTTATCCCTGGAGATCCCCTTACCGCCCCCTGGTTTGCTCAGCCAGACAACGATACGCGGTGAGAGCACAGCGAAGGTTCGCGAACGGGTTATCACCTCACAGGCCCGACAGTACGCTCGTCAACATAAGCTAAATGCGCGTCTGGATAATGCTGAGATTCGGCAGTTTTGCCATCTTAAGGCTGAGGATGCCTGCTGGCTTGAAGAGACATTGACGCGATTTGGGCTCTCGATCCGTGCATGGCAGCGCCTGCTGAAAGTGGCTCGCACTATTGCCGATGTGGAAGGAGACCCAGAGATTGAAAGACACCATCTGCAGGAAGCGCTGAGCTATCGCGCCATAGATCGGTTGTTGCTGCACCTGCAAAAATTACTGGCATAAAAAAAGGAGCCGAAGCTCCTTTTCTCATCAACTTAGTCGTCAGACTCGGTGTAGTCTTCAGCACCTTCCATCTGCGGCTTACCGCCAGACAGCGTATGGAAACGCTTTGGACGCTTGATGCGTGCCATGTACTTGATCCATACACGTTCTGCTTCAGACTGCGGCTCACGCTCACCGCGACAAACAGCAACAAACTGTTTTTCGTCTTCAGTCGCAGGCTCACGTTTACCCAGATCCAGCTCGTTAAAGGCATAACCATGACGCTCAAGCAATTGCGCCTCTTTGATGGTGAAATCGCCGTGACGAGAGAACCCGCGTGGATAATTTTTATTGTCGAAAAAACGATTAGTCGTCGTAAAGCTTTCCGCCATCCTACACGCTCCTAATTCTTTGGCCGAGCTATTTATGGCGCGGAGTATTAGTTACGCTTGACAGAGTGTAAAACAAAACATTTAAATCATAACGACAAATAATTTTGTGGAGAAAGATGTGGATACGGAATTGCTAAAAACTTTCCTTGAAGTGAGCAGGACACGCCACTTCGGGCGAGCAGCTGAAGCCCTCTATCTGACGCAGTCAGCGGTCAGTTTTCGTATTCGACAGCTGGAAAATCAATTGGGTGTGAATCTATTTACCCGTCACCGCAACAATATCCGCTTAACGCCAGCCGGTGAGAAACTGCTCCCGTATGCAGAAACGTTGATGAATACCTGGCAGGCGGCCCGTAAAGAGGTGGCTCATACGTCCAGGCACAATGAGTTCTCGATCGGGGCCAGCGCCTCCCTGTGGGAATGTATGCTCAGTCAGTGGCTTTCGCGGTTATACCATTCGCATGGGCATTTGCAATTTGAGGCCAGAATTGCGCAACGGCAGTCGCTGGTTAAGCAACTTCACGAGCGCCAGCTTGATCTGCTGATCACCACTGAAGCCCCCAAGATGGACGAATTTAGCAGCCAGATTGTTGGGCAGTTTGGTCTGGCTCTGTATGCTTCTGAGCCTGCGATGATGAAGTCCGATCTAACCTATCTGCGGCTTGAATGGGGCCCCGATTTTCAACAGCATGAAACCGGTTTGATCGCCCCTGACGATGTTCCACAGTTAACAACCAGCTCAGCGGAGATCGCCTGCCAACAGCTTTCCTTGCTAAAGGGCTGCACGTGGTTACCCGTTTGCTGGGCAGACAGTAAACCGGGACTCCATACCGTACTGGATTCCACTACGCTTTCCAGGCCGCTGTATGCAATCTGGCTGCAGAACAGCGATAAGCAATCGCAGATAAAAGATCTATTAAAAATCAATATCATGGAATGATTTACCAGCCAGCATAATAGCTGGCTGCATTTTTTGATTAGGAAGGGATTTTGGCCATGTTGAAGGCAAAAAAAATCCTTTGCCGAAGCAAAGGATTCTATATGGCAGGGGCGGAGAGACTCGAACTCGCGACACCCGGTTTTGGAGACCGGTGCTCTACCAACTGAGCTACGCCCCTAAAGTTTTTTGTCATTAAGCCTGCCGACAAGGCAGGCTTAATGTCTTAATAAGTGGCGGAACGGACGGGACTCGAACCCGCGACCCCCTGCGTGACAGGCAGGTATTCTAACCGACTGAACTACCGCTCCACCGAAGACTGCTGTAAC
>NZ_JBXWCS010000029.1:0-10431 GCF_057320385.1 Enterobacter cloacae complex sp. 394F7
TGATGTGGCTGGCAGGTTACAGGGCAGAAAGGCAGTGTTTACACTGGCACTATCAGGCAAGCAGCATCAGGCACAGACGGGTTCTGTCATACCTGAGTCTGGCGGAAGAAGTCATCCGGCATGAGCCCGGGAAAGTAAGACGGCTGAATATAGTTAACGAGATGAAAAAGCTGGGAAAAGAGTACAGTAATATGGTCATGGTGGCATGACCATATTACTGGGGATCCCTCAGCCCAAAGGGAGAGGGAGAAAGGGAATTACAGCGCCAGCAGACGCTCAATGGATGGTGCGAAGTAGTAGCCGCCGGTGACCGGTTTGGTGAAGCGCAGCATGGCGTCACGCTTGCCGTCGGTATCGCCGAACATGCTCAGCAGCTGTTGCTCAATATTGTACAGACGCGCGCAGTAGGCGCAGAAGTAAAGGCCATGGGTTCCGCTTGCAGTGCCATACGGCAGGCTCTGGCGAACAATCTTCAGCCCTTTACCGTCTTCCTTGAGGTCAACGCGGCTCAGGTGCGAGGTCACCGGGCGTACATCGCCGTCGATCTCTTCGTTGGCCTCTTTGGTACGACCAATCATCATCTCCTGATCCTGCACGCTCATGCGGTTAAGCTGCTTAAGGTTATGCTCCCAGCGCTGAACAAATACGTAGCTGCCGCCGGCATCCACGCCATCCTTGATGACCGCCACTTCACGGCGCGTCTCTTCACCTGCCGGGTTTTCCGTCCCGTCGACAAAGCCGCTCAGGTCGCGCTCTTCCACCCAGCGGAAACCGTGGACTTCTTCCTGAACGTCAATGCTGTCACCAAACGCCGCTACCGCCGCCTGAGCAACGGAGAAGTTCACGTCGTGGCGCAGAGAGAGAATATGGATCAACACGTCGTACTGGGTTGCCGGTGCCAGACCTTTGCCGTAAGGGATAAAGTCTTTGAGCTCTTCAGCCCCTTCGCCACCGCTCAGCTGACGCCAGACGTTATTGCCAAAGGCCACCACAGCGCCCAGATGGACATCCGGGAATTTGGCCTGGAAGGTGGCCAGTTTATCCACAAAGACTTTGCTGGCCGCACGCAGGGCATCCACATCCCCTTTCACATTGGCTTCAATCCAAATCGCCGCGCGGCAATGTTCTGGCAAAATGCCACTCTGAACCTGAGACATCGCTCCTCCTGAAATAAAGATGCCACGACAACGTGGCATTGATGGCGGGTATTATACCCGGATTTCAGCGAGACGGATTGTTCAGGCGCAAATTACTGCTGCCAGATAATTTTGCTCACTTTCCAGTTTTTCAGCGTATCGTCAGACGGCATTAAGCCTTCAGGACCGCTCCAGGTTCCGGTAAAGAGATAGCTGATGTGCTGGCTGTCCGGTGCTTTACATTGCACCGCCACGCCATCGTCTGAAGGCGCGCTGGCGCAATTGCCGAAAGCCTGTTTATAGAGATCGCTAAACGGCGTACCAACCTTCACGCCGCTCGCCGTCGGGATGGCATCGTCCAGCACGGCAATACGGTTTACCGTGCCTTTATCGCCGTTAATCACCAGCGCCAGTTTGTCTCCTTTCAGCGCTTCGAAGTAACGCACGATAGTGCCGTTTTCAGTTTTCATGCCGCTGCGCAGACGATAGTCGCTGCTCAGGGCCGCCTGAAGCGCGTCCTGATCCAGCGCCGTCGCGGCGGTAATGTTGCCCACGCCCTGCTCGGTCACTTCCAGCGAAGAGCCAAACCAGTTCCACGGATAAGCGGCCGACCAGTTAATGGAGGAGAGCGTTGAACAGCCGGTTAACGCCAGCGGGAGAGCGCATAAAAGTAAACGCAGCGATTTCATTGAAACGTCCTTACGTGTTAAATCAACGCTTGTTGGAGTGCAGCATCGGCAAAAAGTGCCGCGTTAATCTGACTCATGCGTAAAACAGGCGCGTAAGCGGGGGTTAGTCAGCAGCCACAGCAGCGCCACGATATCGGCCACCACCAGCGCAATGCCGATGCCCGTAAGCGGTTCACCGTACCACCAGAGCACAGGCTGCCAGCAGAGCAGCGCAATCTGGGCCAGGATCAGCAGCCAGCGAAGCGCACGCCAAAGCCGTGGGATCGCCTGTCGTCGGCCGCTGCACAAAAACGTCACCACCGCCGGTACGCCCGGTAACAGGCCGAGCCAAAAGGCGTCGTGATCGGGATAAAAGAGCGTCAGTAATGTATCGCCCTGCCCGCGGGACGCGGCGGCCATGACAAACAGCACCCAGGTGCGGGCCTGCAGCAGCAGTACGCACCAGAATAAGAAAGGCAGCCTGACACGCCCCTGCGCGTCGTAATCTGCCGGGTGGATCTCAATACTCTTCATCTTCGATCAGACGCTTACCTAAGCTCAGCACGTCAGCGTGTTCATAGCCCAGACGTTCATACATGCCCAGCACCACGTCGTTATCTTCGCGCACCATGATCTGAATTTTCGGGCAACCGCGAGCGATCAGTTTTTTCTCAAGACGATTGAGCAGCGCATTGGCAATACCGCGCCCCCGGTATTCCGGGTGAACGCCCAGATAATAAGCAGAGCCGCGATGGCCGTCGTAACCGCCCATCACCGTGCCCACCACTTCGCCGTTCACTTCCGCCACCAGAAACAGACTGACGTCGTGATTCAGCTTACGCTCAATGTCCATCTCTGGATCGTTCCACGGACGCAGCAAATCGCAGCGCTCCCAAAGGGTGATCACCTCTTCGAAATCTTCCTGGCGAAAAACGCGTATCTCCATGGTATTAACCGCCTTTTCGGGTTTAAAAACAGTGATTATGGCGCGAACAGGGCATTTAGCCAATAACCGGGGAAAATCTCGCCAAAATTTGGCATAATGTCACTTTGTCACGTATTGAAATGAAAAGTAAAACAATTCTCAATAAGGACTGTCGTAACGCTAAACGCGATACGATATAACACCAGGACCGCAATTTTTACTATTCAGGCCGCATGAGCACATTCAAACCATTAAAAGCACTCACATCGCGTCGTCAGGTTCTCAAAGCGGGGCTGGCGGCCTTAACGTTAACGGGCATCGCACAGCAGGCTCAGGCAAAAGAAGAGAGCACGCTTAAAACCAGTAACGGACACAGCAAACCCAAAGCCAAAAAACCAGGCGCGAAGCGTCTGGTCATGCTCGACCCGGGTCACGGCGGCATTGATACCGGCGCCATTGGCAAAAACGGGTCAAAAGAAAAACACGTCGTGCTGGCAATTGCAAAAAATGTGCGATCGATTTTACGCAGCAACGGCATTGACGCCCGCCTGACGCGCACGGGCGACACCTTTATTCCGCTGTATGACCGCGTGGAAATTGCCCATAAGCATGGTGCCGATCTCTTTATGTCCATTCACGCGGATGGCTTTACAAACCCTTCCGCCGCGGGCGCGTCGGTGTTTGCCCTCTCCAATCGCGGCGCCAGTAGCGCCATGGCGAAATATCTCTCCGACCGTGAAAACCGTGCGGATGAAGTCGCCGGGAAGAAGGCCACCGATAAAGATCACCTGTTACAGCAGGTGCTGTTCGACCTCGTGCAGACCGATACCATCAAAAACAGTCTGACGCTGGGCTCGCATATCCTCAAACGGATTAAGCCGGTGCACCGTCTGCACAGCAAGAGCACGGAGCAGGCCGCGTTCGTGGTGCTGAAATCACCGTCGATTCCGTCCGTGCTGGTGGAGACCTCTTTCATCACTAACCCGGAAGAAGAGCGTCTGCTTGGTACCGCAGCGTTTCGTCAGAAAATCGCCAATGCCATCGCCTCCGGCATCATCAGTTACTTTAACTGGTTCGATAATCAAAAAGCGCACTCCAGGAAACGTTAATGAAACCGAATGCAAAGCGGGTAAAAACCTTCCTGCTGCAGTTGCAGGATGAGATTTGCCAGAAACTGGCCGCTGCAGATGGCGGTAATTTTCAGGAAGATAACTGGCAGCGCGAGGCCGGCGGCGGCGGGCGTAGCCGTGTGTTGCGAAACGGCGGGATCTTTGAACAGGCAGGCGTCAATTTTTCCCACGTTTACGGGGAAGCCATGCCCGCTTCTGCAACGGCGCATCGTCCTGAACTGGCAGGCCGCAGCTTCCAGGCGATGGGCGTTTCGCTGGTGGTACACCCGCACAACCCGTTTGTGCCAACCAGCCACGCCAACGTGCGTTTTTTCATTGCGGAAAAACCGGGGGCCGATCCGGTCTGGTGGTTTGGGGGCGGTTTCGACATGACCCCCTACTACGGCTTTGAAGAGGATGCCGTGCACTGGCATACGACCGCACGCGATCTCTGCCTGCCGTTTGGCGAAGACGTTTACCCGAAATACAAAAAGTGGTGCGACGACTACTTTTACCTCAAACACCGCGACGAACAGCGCGGCATTGGCGGGCTGTTCTTTGACGATCTGAACACGCCTGATTTTGATACCGCGTTCAGCTTTATGCGTGCGGTGGGCGAAGGCTATACCGACGCTTATCTGCCCATTGTTGAACGGCGTAAAAACACCGACTACGGCGTGCGCGAACGCGAGTTCCAGCTTTACCGTCGCGGGCGCTACGTGGAGTTTAACCTGGTGTGGGATCGCGGGACGCTGTTTGGCCTGCAAACCGGCGGGCGCACGGAGTCGATTCTGATGTCAATGCCGCCGCTGGTGCGCTGGGAGTACTGCTACGAGCCACAAGAAGGCAGCCCGGAGGCTGCCCTGAGTGAGTTTATTAAGGTTCGGGACTGGGTTTAACTGCCGGATGGCGCTGCGCTTATCCGTCCTGGTCAACCCGTAGGTCGGGTAAGCGAACGCGCCACCCGACAAACATCACTTACAGCGGCTGCGTCTGCGCCTCAACCACCGCCAGCGCCACCATATTCACGATACGGCGTACAGAGGCAATCGGCGTTAACACATGCACCGGTTTTGCCACCCCCATCAGCACCGGCCCCACGGTCACCCCTTCAGAGCTCGAGACGCGCAGCAGGTTGTAGCTGATACGCGCCGCTTCCACGTTTGGCATAATCAGGATATTCGCTGAGCCTTTCAGCGGGCTGTCTGGCATACGTTCATTGCGGATGCTCTCCACCAGCGCGGCGTCGCCGTGCATCTCACCGTCAATCATCAGCTCCGGTGCGCGCTCGCGAACCAGCTCCAGCGTCTGTCGCATTTTGCAGGCCGCCGCAGATTTAGAGGAGCCGAAGTTAGAGTGCGACAGCAGCGCCACCTTCGGTTCGATACCAAAGCGACGCACGGTTTCAGCCGCCATCACGGTGATCTCCGCCAGCTCGTCCGGGGTTGGATCGTCGTTGACGTAGGTATCGGCGATAAAGGTGTTACCGCTTGGCAGCAGCAGCGCGTTCATCGCACCGGCCGTGTGCACCCCGTCGCGATAGCCGAAGATCTCCTGCACTACGCTGAAATGCTCGTGGTAATCACCGATGGTGCCGCAGATCAGCGCATCCGCCTCGCCGCGATGAACCATGATTGCGCCAATCACCGTGGTGTTGCTGATCACCGCCCGCTGCGCCTGCTCCTGAGTGATCCCGCGACGCTTCATGATCGCGTAGTATTCGCTCCAGTACTCTTTAAAGCGCGGGTCGGATTCATTATTAACGATCTCAAAATCAACACCCGGTTTGATCTGCAGGCCCAGCTTCTGGATACGCATCTCGATAACGCTCGGGCGGCCAATCAGGATCGGCTTCGCCAGCCCTAAGGTGATCAGCTCCTGCGTGGCATGGAGCACGCGCGCCTCTTCCCCTTCCGCCAGCACCACCCGCTTCGCGTCGGCACGAGCCTGAGAGAAAATCGGCTTCATAAACAGGTTAGTTTTGTAGACAAACTCGGTGAGCTTATCCACGTAAGCATCGAAATCGGTTATCGGGCGCGTCGCCACGCCAGAGTCCATCGCCGCTTTCGCAACCGCTGGCGCGATTTTGACAATCAGACGCGGGTCGAACGGTTTTGGAATGATGTAGTCCGGGCCAAAGCTCAGATCCTGATCGCCATAGGCTGAAGCGACCACTTCGCTCTGCTCGGCGTGTGCCAGTTCCGCAATGGCGTGCACCGCCGCGAGCTTCATCTCTTCGTTGATGGCCGTCGCGCCGACGTCCAGCGCCCCACGGAAGATGAACGGGAAGCAGAGCACGTTGTTCACCTGGTTCGGATAGTCGGAGCGACCGGTACAGATGATGGCATCTTCACGCACCGCTTTCGCCAGCGGCGGCAGGATTTCCGGCTCGGGGTTCGCCAGCGCCAGAATCATTGGCGCACGCGCCATCTTCTTCACCATCTCCTGGGTCAGCACTTTCGGGCCTGAACAGCCCAGGAAGATATCCGCGCCGTCAATGACCTCCTCAAGCGTACGCTTGCCGTCGTCGTCCACCGCGTAGGCTGCTTTGGTTTCCGCCATGTTCGGTTCGCGGTCTTTGTAGATCACCCCTTTGGAGTCGCAGACCACGATGTTGTGTTTCTGCATCCCGAGCGCCACCAGAAGGTTCATACAGGCAATGGCCGCCGCACCCGCGCCGGAGACTACCATGCGCACGTCAGAGAGATTTTTCTCCACCACGCGCAGACCGTTAAGAATGGCGGCAGTGCTGATGATCGCCGTCCCGTGCTGGTCATCATGGAACACGGGAATGTTCATACGTTCACGCAATTTCTGCTCAATGTAGAAACATTCCGGCGCTTTGATGTCTTCGAGGTTAATCCCGCCAAAGGTCGGCTCCAGCGCCGCCACGACATTGATGAATTTATCGGGATCGTGTTCGTCCACTTCGATATCAAACACGTCGATACCGGCGAATTTCTTGAACAGAACGCCCTTCCCTTCCATCACAGGCTTACCGGCCAGCGCACCAATGTTGCCCAGGCCCAGCACCGCCGTACCGTTAGAGATCACGGCGACCAGGTTGCCGCGCGCGGTATATTTGTAAGCGGCGAGCGGATCTTTTTCAATTTCGAGACACGGTGCCGCCACGCCCGGCGAGTAGGCCAGCGCCAGGTCGCGCTGGGTTGCCAGCGGTTTTGTCGGGGAAACCTGGATTTTACCCGGGACAGGAAACTCGTGAAAATCGAGGGCACTCTGTTTTAACTGATCGTCCATCTTGTTATTCCTTTTACGTATCGGTCAGATAGTATCGCCGCAGGCTGCCGCATAAACTTTGAAGGCTGCCAAACTCTCACCATCACACATTAAAAATTGTTATCAATTTATAACAGCCATGTTACCCGTCTCAAAAGCAATGCCTCCCCCGTCTGCTATGC
Organism: Enterobacter cloacae complex sp. 394F7; assembly: GCF_057320385.1. Taxonomy (NCBI): domain Bacteria; kingdom Pseudomonadati; phylum Pseudomonadota; class Gammaproteobacteria; order Enterobacterales; family Enterobacteriaceae; genus Enterobacter; species Enterobacter cloacae complex sp. 394F7. The sequence continues at coordinate 7,258 of NZ_JBXWCS010000029.1, forward strand.
TTTTTTGTTAAGTCCATCATGATTTTTCCAGAAGTGTGAACTAACGCACTCGCCTAACGCTTTTATTTTCAAGGAGTCATGACTTATGAACCAACTTGACGGCATCAAACAATTCACTACCGTGGTTGCAGACAGCGGCGATATCGAGTCGATTCGGCACTACCAGCCTGAAGACGCAACCACCAACCCGTCGCTGCTGCTCAAAGCGGCAGGACTTGCCCATTTCAGTCACCTGATTGATGACGCCATTGCCTATGGCAAACAGCGCGGTAAAACCCAGGAACAACAGGTTGCCGAAGCCAGTGACAAGCTGGCGGTTAATTTCGGTGCGGAAATTCTGAAAAGCATCCCGGGGCGCGTCTCCACCGAAGTCGACGCCCGCCTCTCCTTCGATAAAGAGAAGAGCATCAATAAAGCCCGCCGCCTCGTCGAACTCTACCAGGAGCAGGGGATCGACAAATCACGCATTTTGATTAAGCTCGCCTCCACCTGGGAAGGCATCCGCGCGGCAGAAGTACTGGAGAAAGAGGGGATCCACTGCAACCTGACGCTGCTGTTCTCGTTTGCGCAGGCACGCGCCTGTGCCGAAGCGGGCGTATTCCTGATCTCACCGTTCGTCGGGCGCATCTACGACTGGTATCAGGCAAAACAGCCGATGGATCCGTACGTGGTAGAAGAAGACCCGGGCGTGAAGTCGGTACGTAATATCTACGACTATTACAAGCAGCACCGCTACGAAACCATCGTAATGGGGGCCAGCTTCCGCCGCACCGAGCAGATCCTGGCGCTGGCAGGGTGTGACCGCCTGACCATCTCCCCTGACCTGCTGAAAAAGCTGCAGGACAAAGAAGAGACGGTGATCCGTAAACTGGTGCCGACCTCTACCGTACTGCCCAAACCGAAAGCCATGACCGAAGCGGAATTCCGCTGGGAGCACAATCAGGACCCAATGGCCGTGGAAAAACTGGCGGACGGCATCCGCCAGTTCGCCGTCGACCAGCGCAAACTTGAAGATCTTCTCGCCGCCAAACTTTAACCTTGCCACGGAGTGAACTATGTCCCGTAAAGAGTTAGCCAATGCCATTCGCGCCCTCAGCATGGATGCCGTGCAAAAAGCCAATTCCGGCCACCCTGGCGCACCAATGGGCATGGCAGATATTGCCGAAGTGTTGTGGAATGATTTCCTGAAGCACAACCCTAACGACCCCACCTGGTACGATCGCGACCGTTTTATTCTCTCTAACGGCCACGCGTCGATGCTGCTCTACAGCCTGCTGCATTTGTCCGGCTACGATCTGCCGCTCGAAGAGTTGAAAAACTTCCGCCAGCTGCATTCGAAAACCCCCGGCCACCCGGAGATCGGCTATACGCCAGGGGTGGAAACCACCACCGGGCCGCTGGGACAGGGTTTAGCCAACGCCGTTGGGCTGGCCATCGCGGAACGTACGCTGGGTGCGCAGTTTAACCAGCCGGGGCATGACATCGTCGATCACTACACTTACGTCTTTATGGGTGACGGCTGTCTGATGGAGGGGATCTCCCATGAGGTCTGTTCGCTCGCGGGCACGCTGGGGCTGGGCAAGCTGATTGGCTTCTATGACCACAACGGCATCTCCATAGACGGGGAAACCGAGGGCTGGTTTACCGACGACACGGCAAAACGGTTTGAAGCCTACCACTGGCATGTGGTGCATGAAATTGACGGCCACGATCCCGAGGCGGTGAAAAAAGCAATTCAGGAAGCGCAAAGCGTGAAGGACAAACCGTCGCTGATTATCTGCCGCACGGTTATCGGCTTTGGTTCGCCGAACAAAGCAGGTAAAGAAGAGGCGCACGGTGCGGCGCTGGGTGATGAGGAAGTGGCGCTGACCCGGCAGAAACTGGGATGGAAATATCCGCCGTTCGAAATTCCGAAAGAGATTTACCGCGCATGGGATGCCCGTGAAGAGGGTGAAAAGGCCCAGCACGCCTGGAACGAGAAATTTGCCGCCTACAAAAAGGCCTACCCGGAGCTGGCGGCCGAATTCACCCGCCGCATGAGCGGAGGTCTACCGGAGGACTGGGAAGAGAAAACCCAGGCGCTGATTGAAAACCTGCAATCTAACCCGGCCAAAATCGCCACCCGTAAGGCATCGCAAAACACCCTGAATGCGATTGGCCCAATCCTGCCTGAGCTGCTGGGCGGCTCGGCGGATCTGGCCCCCAGCAACCTGACCATCTGGTCTGGCTCGACATCGCTGAAAGAGGATATCGCCGGAAACTATATTCACTATGGCGTACGCGAGTTCGGCATGACCGCCATTGCCAACGGTATCGCTCATCACGGGGGATTTGTCCCCTACACCGCCACCTTCCTGATGTTTGTGGAATACGCCCGTAACGCTGCACGCATGGCGGCTCTGATGAAAGCGCGGCAGATTATGGTTTACACCCATGACTCCATCGGGCTTGGGGAAGACGGGCCAACCCACCAGGCCGTTGAACAGCTGGCGAGCCTGCGCCTGACGCCAAACTTCAGCACCTGGCGTCCGTGCGATCAGGTCGAGGCCGCGGTGGGCTGGAAGCTGGCAGTAGAGCGCCATAACGGACCGACGGCGCTGATCCTGTCACGTCAGAACCTGGCGCAGATTGAGCGCACGCCGGAGCAGGTGAAAGACATTGCCCGCGGCGGTTACATTCTGAAGGACAGCGGCGGCAAGCCAGATGTGATCCTGATTGCCACCGGTTCCGAGGTGGAGATTACCGTCAAAGCGGCGGAGAAGCTGACTGCCGAAGGTCACGCGGTGCGCGTGGTTTCCCTGCCTTCAACCGACATCTTTGACGCACAGGATGAGGCGTATCGTGAATCGGTCCTGCCATCCAGCGTGACGGCCCGCGTGGCGGTTGAGGCGGGCATTGCCGACTACTGGTACAAATATGTCGGGCTGAAAGGGGCCATTGTCGGCATGCGGGGATACGGTGAATCGGCGCCGGCCGACAAGCTGTTCCCGTATTTCGGTTTTACCGTTGAGAACGTCGTTGAGAAGGCGTTAAGCGTGCTTTAGTGCGGCCTGCGTGCCCGGTGGCGCTACTGTATGACCGGATACATAGGTGACAGATCAGACCGGGAACATAGGTAACACTTTTAGTCTATCCGGAGCACACTCTCGGTTTTCCGGTCGTAGTACGCAAGCG
>NZ_JBXWCS010000030.1:0-10180 GCF_057320385.1 Enterobacter cloacae complex sp. 394F7
TACCGGGAAGAAGAGAGCGAAGTTATCCCCGGGAAGTGAGAATAAAAGCCCAGAAATATCCGGCAAGAAAAAATGCTGATCACCTTAAGTGACCAGCATTAGGAAATATCCCGGCTTTTTGTTCCACCCCCGTGGCTAAAAACCTTACAGGCTTTCAGTAAAGGTACGCGCGATAACGTCGCGCTGCTGTTCCGGGGTCAAGGAGTTGAAACGCACCGCGTAGCCAGACACACGAATAGTCAGCTGTGGGTATTTTTCAGGATGCTTAACCGCATCTTCCAGCGTTTCGCGACGCAGTACGTTCACGTTCAGATGCTGACCACCTTCAACACGCACTTCTGGTTTCACTTCCATTGGGATTTCGCGGTATTCAATTTCGCCCAGCTTATTAACTGGAACGATTTCATCTTCCGCAAAACCCGCTTTTGCTACCACACAGCGTGCTTCGTTTTTCTCGCTGTCCAGCAGCCAGAAAGAGTTGAGCAGATCGTCGTTTGCAGCTTTAGTAATCTGGATACCTGTAATCATGTGTTGCCTCCCTTAGGCTACATTAACTGGTGTCGGCCTTTCGCGGCCAATTGGTAAAACCATTGTTTCTTGTGTGAATATATATCATTCACACCACGGCGATTTATTGATTTAAATCAACAAAATCACCAACCACACAAAGAGTGTGGTCTGGTTTTATTGTTTCAGATCAATTTTCCAGCCTTACCAATTCAAATCAATTTGTAATTTTTCAACCATAATTTAAGGAGTTAGGGCTAATTTCCGCATGGAATTTTGCACCGCAGGATTTAGCGGTTAAGCTAGGCGCAGAATGAGATTCGCAGGAGAGCGAGATGACGACACCGCTGACATGGCACGATGTGCTGGCAGAAGAGAAACAGCAGCCCTATTTTATCAACACTCTCAGTACCGTTGCGGCAGAGCGGCAGTCTGGCCAGACGATTTATCCGCCCCAGAAAGACGTATTTAACGCGTTTCGCTATACCGAACTGAGCGATGTCAAAGTCGTGATCCTGGGTCAGGATCCTTACCACGGCCCTGGTCAGGCTCATGGGCTGGCCTTCTCCGTGCGCCCGGGCGTGGCTATCCCCCCTTCTCTGCTGAACATGTATAAAGAGCTTGAAGGAACGATCCCCGGTTTTACTCGGCCCAATCATGGTTACCTGGAAAGCTGGGCGCGCCAGGGCGTGCTGTTACTGAATACTGTCTTAACCGTACGAGCAGGTCAGGCGCACTCTCACGCCAGCCTTGGGTGGGAAACCTTTACGGATAAAGTCATCAGCCTTATCAATGAACATCGTGAGGGGGTAGTGTTTTTACTCTGGGGATCGCATGCGCAGAAGAAAGGGGCGATTATTGACCGTCAGCGTCATCACGTGTTGAAAGCGCCACACCCGTCTCCGCTGTCAGCCCATCGTGGTTTCTTTGGCTGTAATCATTTTGTTCTGGCGAATGAGTGGCTGGAAAAACGTGGCGAAACGCCGATTGACTGGATGCCCGTGTTACCGGCAGAAAGCGAGTAGGAAATGAATGTGCCGGGCTGGCCCGGCACATAAAAAGCTTATGCTTTGTTCTGACGCCACCACTCCGCCAGCAGTACGCCGGTCGCGACGGAAACGTTCAGACTTTCCACATTGCCCGTCCCGTCAATAGAGACGCTCAGATCCGCACTCGAGAGTGCCGCGTCTGACAGACCATCACGTTCCTGACCTAACACCAGCACCATCTTGCGCGGCAGCGTCGCTTTAAACAGCGGCGTACCGGCATGGCTGGAGGTCGTCACAATGGAATAGCCCGCTTTACGGAACTGCTCGATGGCATCCAGAACGCTGTCGCCGGTGATCGGCTGAACGTGCTCGGCACCGCCTTCCGCAGTACGGATCGCAGCACCGGATTCCAGCAGCGCAGCATCCTGCAGCAGTACCCCTTTAACGCCGAAGTGCGCGCAGCTGCGCATCATCGCACCCAGGTTATGCGGGTTACCCACATCTTCCAGCGCCAGCACGCAGTCATCGGCACCGGCCTGGCTGACCCACTGTTGCACCGTTGTGCCGTTGCGTTTTTTGATCAGGAAGCAGACACCACCGTGGTGTTCGGTGCCTGACGCTTTCGTCAACTCGGCATCATCAACCACATGGTAGGCTTTACGGTTTGCCGCCATCCAGCGCAGGGCTTCTTTGAAGCGAGGGGTGACGCTCTGGATAAACCATGCACGAACGATACACTCAGGGCGGCTCTGGAAAAGAGCCTGACAGGCGTTTTCGCCATACACGCGTGTCTCTTCCGCACGCTGACGGCGCAGCACTTCCGGATCGATAAAGCTTTTACCGCTGATCCCGCCGTGATCGGCTTTTTCAGGCGTCTCATCGCCAGGCGCGCGGGACACGGTACGCCATGGTGACGAACCCTCACGTGCAAAATCATCGCGTTTGCGATCGTCACGCTTGCGGTCATCACCGCGGTTGTTTCTGTCATCGCGGGCGGGGCGACGGCCACCGTCTGCACGAGAGGACGCCGGACGCCCGCCACCTTTTCCGGTACGCGGATTTTGGGTGCGTTTATCAGAGTCATCATCACTGCGGACATACATCACTTTGACCTTGCCGCTTTTATTTTTCATTTCGTCGTTCATGCTTTTCTCCACCAGCGCTGCGCGAAGCGCGCAGATTACCCGATGTGCAAGCGCATAGCCATAATTTCGTACAAAAGCCTGTGACTATTGTTCTCATTGAATAAAACGCATTGTCGTTTCAAACAGGCTCATTGATAATATGTAACATATTAGAAACATTATCGGCATACTGCCGCTGTCCCATGGTTCTATCAGAGGTTAGTTATGAATACCGTATGTGCCAACTGTCAGGCTCTTAACCGCATTCCGGACGATCGGATCGAGGATGGTGCGAAATGCGGGCGTTGTGGCCATGAGTTGTTTGATGGCGATGTGATTAACGCTACAGGTGCTACGCTGGACAAACTCCTCAAGGACGATCTCCCGGTGGTTGTCGATTTCTGGGCACCATGGTGTGGCCCGTGCCGTAATTTCGCGCCAATCTTTGAAGATGTCGCCGAAGAGCGCAGCGGGAAGATGCGTTTTGTGAAGGTGAATACGGAGGCAGAACGCGAGCTCAGCGCCCGTTTTCGTATTCGTAGCATTCCGACCATCATGATTTTCAAAAATGGTGAAGTCATCGACATGCTCAACGGCGCGGTACCTAAAGCACCGTTCGAGAGCTGGTTGAACGAGTCGCTGTAACATTCACGGGGCACATCTTGTGCCCCGTTCCCGCCTCTGCGAAAATGGGGTTTTTCCTGCCCTTTCGCCCATGACTGATAACGCTGTACTTCAATTACGCGCCGAACGCCTTGCCCGCGCGACTCGCCCTTTTCTCGCTCGTGGCAACCGCATCCGTCGCTGCCAGCGCTGCCTGCTGCCGTTAAAAGTGTGCCTGTGCGACACGCTGGTACCGGCCACGGCGGAAAGCCGTTTTTGCCTGGTCATGTTTGATACCGAACCGATGAAACCCAGCAATACGGGTCGTCTGATCGCCGATATTCTGCCTGATACGGCCGCGTTTCAGTGGTCGCGAACGGAGCCTCCTCAGGCCCTGCTCGACTTAGTGGCAAGCCCGGACTATCAGCCGATGGTCGTTTTCCCCGCCTCCTATGCAGGCGCCGACCGTCAGGTATTGTCAGCCCCGCCATCCGGAAAACCACCGCTGTTTATTATGCTGGATGGCACCTGGACGGAAGCGCGGAAAATGTTTCGCAAAAGCCCTTACCTTGATGCGCTGCCGATCATTTCTGTCGACCTCTCTCGCGTATCGGCCTACCGCTTACGTGAAGCCCATGCTGACGGACAATACTGCACCGCCGAAGTGGCGATCGCACTGCTGGATTTAGCGGGTGATACCGAGGCGGCTGGCGCGCTGGGCAGCCATTTCTCCCGTTTTCGCGAACGCTATCTGGCGGGAAAAACCGTTCATAAGGGCAGTGTCACAGCAACCGGGACAGAAAACGTTTAAAATCATCAGGTCGCTTGCATTCACAGGAGGCCTGCATGAGCCAGCGAGGGTTAGAAGCGCTACTACGTCCTAAATCCATAGCCGTTATCGGCGCATCAATGAAACCGGATCGCGCTGGCTATCTGATGATGCGCAACCTGCTGGCCGGCGGATTTAATGGCCCCGTTATGCCCGTTACACCGGCCTATAAGGCCGTTCAGGGGGTGCTTGCGTGGCCTGATGTGCAGAGCCTGCCTTTCGTACCCGATTTGGCCGTACTTTGTACAAATGCGAAACGTAACCCGGAACTGCTGGAATCGCTCGGCAAGAAAGGGTGTAAGACCTGCATTATCCTCTCATCTCCTCCTGAACAGCAGCCTGAGCTTCTGGCGTGCGCCAGCCGCTATCAAATGCGTATTCTCGGGCCGAACAGTCTGGGGCTGCTCGCCCCCTGGCAAGGACTGAATGCCAGCTTTTCTCCAGTGCCGATCCGTAAAGGCAAACTTGCTTTTATTTCGCAGTCGGCTGCGGTATCCAACACGATCCTTGACTGGGCGCAGCAGCGTGAGATGGGGTTCTCCTACTTCATCGCCCTGGGTGACAGCCTGGATATCGACGTGGATGAACTGCTGGATTTTCTGGCGCGTGACAGCAAAACCTGTGCGATCCTGCTTTATCTTGAACACCTCAGCGACGCCCGTCGTTTTGTGTCGGCATCGCGCAGCGCGTCACGTAATAAACCCATCCTGGTCATCAAGAGCGGACGCAGCCCTGCAGCACAGAGCCTGCTGCATTCCCACTCCGGGATGGATCCCGCCTGGGATGCGGCTATCCAGCGCGCGGGTTTACTGCGGGTACAGGACACGCACGAACTTTTTTCCGCCGTCGAGACGTTGAGTCATATGCGTCCGTTGCGCGGAGAGAAATTAATGATCGTCAGTAACGGTGCAGCTCCGGCTGCGCTGGCGCTGGACGAACTGTGGTTACGTAATGGCAAGCTGGCCACGCTCGGTGAAGAGACGCTTCAGCGCCTGAGAGAGGCTTTACCCATCAGCGTTGCCCCCGGGAATCCCCTTGATCTACGCGATGATGCCAGTAGCGATCGCTATATCAAAGCCATTTCTATTTTGCTGGATAGTCAGGATTTCGATGCGCTGATGATTATCCACTCCCCCAGCGCGGTCGCTCCTGGCAGTGAGAGCGCGCGAGCCCTCATTGAAGCAGTGCGTAACCATTCGCGTGGTAAATACGTCACTCTGCTCACCAACTGGTGCGGTGAGTTCTCCTCTCAGGAGGCACGGCGACTGTTCAGCGAAGCGGGGTTGCCAACGTACCGCACCCCGGAAGGGACTATTACCGCCTTTATGCATATGGTGGAGTACCGTCGTAACCAGAAACAGTTGCGTGAAACCCCAGCATTGCCCGGCAATCTGACGGCAAATTCCGTCGACGTTCACCGGCTGTTGCAACAGGCTATCGATGAAGGTGCGACATCGCTGGACACTCACGAAGTGCAACCCATTCTTGGTAGCTATGGGATGCAGACGCTGCCCACCTGGATCGCCAGCGACAGCGCGGAAGCAGTACATATTGCCGAACAGATTGGTTATCCGGTCGCCCTTAAGCTTCGCTCACCGGATATTCCCCACAAGTCCGATGTGCAGGGGGTAATGCTGTATCTTCGAACCGCGGCTGAAGTTCAGCAAGCGGCAGATGCTATTTTCGACCGCGTAAAAATGGCCTGGCCCCAGGCCAGGATCCACGGACTGCTGGTGCAAAGCATGGCGAACCGCGCGGGCGCACAGGAACTGCGGGTGGTTGTTGAGCACGATCCGGTTTTTGGCCCGCTCATCATGCTGGGAGAAGGTGGCGTGGAATGGCGCCCTGAAGAACAAGCCGTGGTGGCCTTACCGCCGTTGAACATGAACCTTGCTCGCTATCTGATTATTCAGGCCATCAAAAGCAAAAAAATCCGTGGCCGGAGCGCCCTGCGTCCGCTCGACATTGCGGGGTTAAGCCAGTTCCTGGTGCAGGTCTCAAACCTGATAGTCGATTGCGCGGAGATCCAGCGGCTGGACATTCATCCTCTGCTCGCCTCCGGCAATGAGTTCACGGCGCTGGACGTCACGCTGGATATCGCACCATTCGAAGGCGACAGAGAGAGCCGTCTGGCAATCCGTCCTTATCCTCTGCAACTGGAAGAGTGGGTGGAGATGAAGAACGGTGAGCGTTCGCTGTTTCGCCCCATTTTGCCGGAAGACGAACCGCAACTGCGGACGTTTATCTCTCAGGTCACGAAAGAGGATCTTTACTATCGCTACTTCAGCGAAATCAACGAATTTACCCACGATGATTTAGCCAATATGACCCAGATCGACTACGATCGAGAAATGGCCTTTGTCGCCGTTCGTCGTTCCGAAAACGGTGATGAGATCCTTGGCGTGACGCGTGCTATTTCAGATCCGGATAACGTCGACGCGGAGTTTGCCGTACTGGTGCGCTCCGATCTTAAAGGCCTGGGCCTTGGGCGGCGGCTACTGGAAAAACTCATCAGTTATACGCGCGATCACGGATTGTTACGCCTGAATGGCATTACTATGCCAAACAATCGCGGTATGGTGACCCTGGCGCGAAAACTCGGTTTTGACGTTGATATTCAGCTGGACGAGGGGATTGTTGCCCTCTCCCTCACTCTGAAATCGCCGGATAAACCCGAGTAAGCTACTGGAAATGTTACCCACTTTGGACGGGACTGGTGGTATCATTGTCCGCTTATGTTGTTTGCATGGTACAGACAACCCTTCAATGAACAGAGAAGAAACGCACTGTGATGTTGTCAAAATTTAAGCGTAATAAACATCAACAACACCTTGCTCAACTACCGAAGATTTCTCAGTCAGTTGATGATGTAGAGTTCTTTTACGCTCCCGCTCATTTTCGGGAGACGCTTCTGGAAAAGATTGCCAGCGCCACGCGACGCATTTGCATTGTGGCACTCTATCTTGAACAAGATGAAGGTGGGCGCGCGATCCTGAATGCGCTCTACGAAGCCAAGCGTCAGCGTCCTGAACTGGATGTTCGCGTGCTGGTTGACTGGCACCGCGCTCAGCGTGGCCGCATTGGCGCTGCTGCTTCAAATACAAACGCAGACTGGTATTGCCGCACGGCGCAGGAAAATCCTGGCGTTGATGTCCCTGTTTACGGGGTGCCGGTGAATACCCGTGAAGCGCTTGGCGTACTCCATTTCAAAGGGTTCATCATCGATGACAGCGTGCTTTATAGTGGCGCGAGTCTGAATGATGTTTACCTTCATCAGCTCGATAAGTATCGCTACGACCGCTACCATCTGATCCGTAATTCGCAGATGGCCGACATCATGTTTAACTGGGTGGATAAGCATCTGGTACATGGCCGTGGTGTGAATCGCCTTGACGATCCTCATCGACCGAAAAGCCCGGAAATCAAAAACGACGTTCGCGCGTTCCGCCAGGAGCTGCGCGATGCGGTTTATCATTTCCAGGGCGATGCAAACAACGAAGAGTTGTCCGTTACACCTCTGGTGGGCTTAGGAAAATCCAGCCTGCTGAACAAAACGATTTTCCATCTGATGCCGTGCGCAGAGCAGAAGCTCACTATCTGTACGCCGTACTTTAACCTTCCCGCCGTGCTGGTGCGCAATATCATTCAGCTGCTGCGCGACGGTAAAAAAGTGGAAATTATTGTCGGTGATAAAACGGCTAATGACTTTTTCATTCCTGAAGATCAACCCTTCAAAATCATCGGCGCCCTGCCCTACCTCTATGAGATTAACCTGCGTCGTTTCCTCAGTCGCTTACAGTATTACGTAAACACCGACCAGCTGGTGGTGCGTCTCTGGAAAGATGAAGATAACAGCTATCATCTCAAAGGAATGTGGGTTGATGATGAATGGATGCTGCTGACCGGCAACAACCTGAACCCTCGTGCCTGGCGTCTGGATCTGGAAAACGCAATTCTGATCCACGATCCACAACATGAGCTGGCCGCGCAGCGTGAACGTGAACTGGAACTTATTCGTACACATACGACGGTGGTTCGTCATTACCGCGAGCTACAGAGCATTGCCGATTATCCGGTGAAGGTTCGTAAGCTGATTCGCCGTTTGCGTCGCATCCGTATCGATCGTCTTATCAGCCGTATTCTGTAATATCCAGGCCCTGCCACCCGCAGGGCTTTTTTATGGAGCTGTTGATGCGTCTTCTTCTGTTAGTCATGACCCTCTGTTTAACCGGCTGTAGCCATATGGCGAACGATAGTTGGTCCGGCCAGGATAAAGCGCAACACTTCCTCGCATCCGCGATGTTGTCCGCTGCCGGTAATGAGTACGCCCAGCACCAGGGGTATAGCCGGGATCGTAGTGCGGCAATCGGCCTGATGTTCTCAGTCAGCCTTGGGGCATCGAAAGAATTATGGGATAGCCGCCCCTCAGGGAGCGGCTGGAGCTGGAAAGATTTTGCCTGGGATGTTGCCGGTGCCACGACCGGCTATGCCGTGTGGCAGATGGCGCATTATTAAAGACGAATACCTTTCCCTTTGCGATGCAGCATCAGGGATACGATAAAGGCCAGCGCCCCCATGATCGTCACATACCAGAAGAATGTCGTTTCGCTTCCCCATGATTTCAGGGACAGCGCAACGTACTCAGCCGAACCACCAAACAGGGCATTGGCGACCGCATAAGAAAGCCCTACTCCCAAAGCACGCACCTGTGCCGGAAACATCTCGGCCTTGAGTATTCCGCTGATCGAGGTGTAGAAACTCACAATCACCATCGCCAGCATCACCAGTGCAAATGCGGCATAAGGTGATGAGACGTGCTGAAGCGCGGTTAAAATGGGGACGGTACATAAGGCGGACATGCCACCAAAAATCAACATCGATGTGCGACGGCCGATCTTATCTGAGAGCGCACCAATTAGCGGCTGTATCAGCATAAAGACGAACAGCGCGGCGGTCATGATGACGCTGGCGACGTTGGCGTGCATTCCCGTAGTATTCACCAGATACTTTTGCATGTAGGTGGTAAAAGTATAAAAACTGAGTGAACCACCGGCGGTGAAACCGAGAACCATCAGGAAAGCTTTGCGGTTTCGCCACAGTCCTTTAAACGATCCCGCTTCCTTCAGCGCCCTGACCTCTTTTTGCGAGGTTTCGTCTAACTGACGGCGCAGCCAAAGCGCCACGATCGCCAGTGCAGCTCCCATCGCGAAAGGAATTCGCCATCCCCATTCATGAAGCTGGCTGTCTGTGAGGATCTGCTGCAGGATCACGACAACCAGAATGGCCAGCAGTTGACCGCCGATGAGCGTGACATACTGGAAAGAGGCGTAAAAACCCTTCCGACCTTCAAGTGCAATTTCACTCATGTACGTGGCGCTGGTGCCGTACTCTCCCCCAACGGAGAGTCCCTGGAATAAACGAGCCAGCAATAAAAGGGCGGGCGCCCAGGTTCCAATAGCGTCATACCCCGGCAGACAGGCGATGATAAGGGAACCAAAACACATCATGCAGACCGAGATCAGCATGGAGGTTTTACGCCCGCGACGGTCTGCGATACGGCCAAATAACCAGCCACCAATCGGTCGCATTAAGAATCCTGCTGCAAATACACCTGCCGTTTGCAGTAGCTGCGTTGTGGTGTTTCCTGACGGGAAGAAAATATGTGCGAAGTAAAGTGAACAGAATGAGTAGACGTAAAAGTCGAACCATTCAACCAGGTTACCGGATGAGGCACTAACAATTGCCCATACCCTTCTTCGGGTATCACTGGCAACCAGCGTCCCGTTCGATGTAATGCTTTCGGTCATTATGATTATACTCCTGCCATAAACAACGGCATGTTGAGCTCTGAGGGAACTCAATACCTTGTAAATTAAATGTTATTATTTTGTTATAAATAACATTGCGAGGGAGATCACAAATTTCGTTAGCAAGGTAAGTTCCGGAGAAAGCCCAGGAGGGGAATGGTGCGGTCTGATGCCCTCTCCCGCAGGAAGAGGGAGAAAAACAAAAGCAAAAAACCCCCCACCTTACGGTACGGGGTTCTTCTTATTTGATGCCTGGCAGTTCCCTACTCTCACATGGGGAGACCCCACACTACCATCGGCGCTACGGCGTTTCACTTCTGA
>NZ_JBXWCS010000031.1:0-6868 GCF_057320385.1 Enterobacter cloacae complex sp. 394F7
TGATGGTGATACCACGAGCTTTTTCTTCTGGTGCGTTATCGATCTGGTCGAATGCACGAGCAGAACCACCGTAGGTTTTAGCCAGAACGGTAGTGATTGCAGCAGTCAGGGTAGTTTTACCATGGTCAACGTGGCCGATAGTACCAACGTTGACGTGCGGTTTTGTACGTTCAAATTTTTCTTTAGACACGGCTATATTCCTTACTATAGTGCTCTCCCCTCAGGAGAGAGCACGGGACTTAGGTTTTAATCCTGTGGATTACTTACCACGGGCTTCAATAACGGCCTGAGCAACGTTGTTAGGCGCATCATCATACTTCAGGAATTCCATGGTGTATGATGCACGACCTTTGGTCAGAGAACGCAGCTGAGTTGCATATCCGAACATTTCAGACAGCGGAACTTCAGCGTGGATCTTAACGCCAGTTACTTCGGATTCCTGACCGCGCAGCATACCGCGACGACGGCTCAAGTCACCGATAACGTCACCGGTGTTCTCTTCAGGAGTTTCTACTTCAACCTTCATGATTGGCTCAAGCAGAACTGGTTTTGCTTTCTTAAAGCCTTCTTTAAAGGCAATAGACGCAGCCAGTTTAAACGCCAGTTCAGAGGAGTCAACGTCGTGGTAAGAACCGAAGTGCAGACGGATACCCATGTCAACAACCGGATAGCCAGCCAGAGGGCCCGCTTTCAGCTGTTCCTGGATGCCTTTATCAACGGCAGGGATGTATTCGCCAGGAATTACACCACCTTTGATGTCGTTGATGAACTCGTAACCTTTCGGGTTAGAGCCCGGCTCCAGTGGGTACATGTCGATCACAACGTGACCGTACTGACCGCGACCACCAGACTGCTTAGCGTGTTTACCTTCGATATCGGTAACTTTCGCGCGAATCGCTTCGCGGTAAGCAACCTGAGGTTTACCCACGTTCGCTTCAACGTTGAACTCGCGCTTCATACGGTCAACGATGATGTCCAGGTGCAGTTCACCCATACCTGCGATGATGGTCTGGTTAGATTCTTCATCAGTCCATACGCGGAATGATGGGTCTTCTTTCGCCAGACGGCCCAGAGCCAGACCCATTTTTTCCTGGTCAGCTTTGGTTTTTGGTTCAACCGCGATGGAGATTACCGGCTCAGGGAATTCCATACGCTCCAGAATGATCGGGTGATCCGGGTCACACAGGGTGTCACCGGTGGTCACGTCTTTCAGACCGATAGCTGCAGCGATGTCGCCCGCACGAACTTCTTTGATCTCTTCACGTTTGTTAGCGTGCATCTGTACGATACGGCCAAAACGTTCACGCGCCGCTTTCACGGAGTTCAGGATGGTGTCACCGGAGTTAACCACACCAGAGTAAACGCGGAAGAAGGTCAGGTTACCCACGAATGGGTCGGTAGCAATTTTGAACGCCAGTGCAGAGAACGGCTCGTCGTCGCTTGCGTGACGCTCAGCCGGAGTATCTTTACCGTCGTCCAGGATGCCGTTGATCGCAGGAACGTCAACCGGGGATGGCAGGTAGTCAACTACCGCATCCAGCATCGCCTGAACACCTTTGTTCTTGAACGCAGAACCACAGGTTACCAGGATGATTTCGTTGTTCAGAACACGCTGACGCAGAGCTTTTTTGATCTCTTCTTCAGACAGTTCTTCACCACCCAGGTATTTCTCCATCAGCTCTTCAGAAGCTTCAGCAGCGGATTCGATCAGGTTCTGGTGCCATTCGTCAGCCAGGTCCTGCATCTCAGCCGGGATATCTTCGTATTCGAAGGTAACGCCCTGGTCTGCATCGTTCCAGTTGATGGCTTTCATTTTCACCAGGTCGATAACGCCGGTGAAGCCTTCTTCAGCACCAATTGCCAGCTGCAGCGGAACAGGGTTCGCGCCCAGACGGGTTTTGATCTGGCCAACAACTTTCAGGAAGTTAGCACCCATACGGTCCATTTTGTTAACGAACGCGATGCGTGGAACTTTATATTTGTTCGCCTGACGCCATACGGTTTCAGACTGTGGCTGAACACCACCAACTGCGCAATAAACCATTACCGCGCCGTCAAGAACACGCATGGAACGTTCTACTTCGATGGTGAAGTCAACGTGCCCAGGGGTGTCGATGATGTTTACGCGATGCGGTTCGTACTGCTTAGCCATACCTGACCAGAATGCAGTAGTCGCTGCGGAGGTGATAGTAATACCACGCTCCTGCTCCTGTTCCATCCAGTCCATGGTGGCTGCGCCGTCATGAACTTCACCGATTTTATGGTTTACACCGGTGTAGAACAGAATACGTTCGGTAGTAGTGGTCTTACCGGCGTCGATGTGCGCACTGATACCGATGTTACGGTAGCGTGCGATGGGTGTTGTACGAGCCATTTGATTCCTCGTTTGTTTCTTTAGGCGTTCAGTTAAGTAACCCAGAGCGGGCAGCTTCTCTGAAGCGCCCGCCTGGTGACTAATACTCCGAAGGGATTACCAACGGTAGTGTGCGAACGCCTTGTTGGCTTCTGCCATACGGTGAACGTCTTCACGTTTCTTAACTGCAGTACCTTTGTTTTCTGCAGCATCAGAAAGTTCGTTCGCCAGACGCAGAGCCATGGATTTATCACCGCGTTTACGAGCAGCTTCAACGATCCAACGCATTGCCAGGGCATTACGACGAACCGGACGAACTTCAACTGGAACCTGATAAGTAGAACCACCAACGCGGCGGGACTTAACTTCTACAGTTGGGCGAACGTTGTCGAGAGCGACTTCGAAAGCTTCCAGTTCATTTTTACCAGAACGCTGAGCCAGGGTCTCCAGCGCGCTGTATACGATTGCTTCTGCAGTAGATTTTTTACCATCTACCATCAGGATATTTACAAATTTTGCCAGCAGTTCTGATCCGAATTTCGGATCTGGAAGAATTTTACGCTGACCAATGACGCGACGACGTGGCATGGGAATACTCCGTTGTTAATTCAGGATTGTCCAAAACTCTACGAGTTTAGTTTGACATTAAGATAAATCAGTTTGGCCTTACTTAACGGAGAACCATTAAGCCTTAGGACGCTTCACGCCGTACTTGGAGCGAGCCTGCTTACGGTCTTTAACACCTGAGCAGTCCAGCGCACCACGAACGGTGTGGTAACGAACACCCGGAAGGTCTTTAACACGACCGCCACGGATCAGGATCACGGAGTGCTCCTGCAGGTTGTGACCTTCACCACCGATGTAGGAAGTCACTTCGAAACCGTTAGTCAAACGCACACGGCATACTTTACGCAGTGCGGAGTTTGGTTTTTTAGGAGTGGTGGTATACACACGAGTACATACACCACGTTTCTGCGGGCATGCTTCCAGCGCAGGCACGTTGCTCTTTGCAACTTTGCGTGCACGTGGTTTGCGTACCAGCTGGTTAACTGTTGCCATTAAATAGCTCCTGGTTTTAGCTTTTGCTTCGTAAACACGTAATAAAACGACCTCATACAATATGAGGACGCGAAATTTTAGGGCTACGTCGAAAAGGTGTCAAGAAATATACAGCGATCTCAAATCACCAGTTCATTTGACTGGCGTGCGTCACAGTAAGATTGACGAAATCAGTATAGCCAACCACGTCAATTTTGGCTGAAATTTGACCAGAAAGACCCCGCGCATCCAGATCGTCCTTTAGCGCAGAGACAGTTATGGGGGCATTTGTAAGGATTTCAACGAAACGGCTGCCTTCCAGCGCAGCAAGTACGCCATCCTGAATCAGCAGCAGGTCATCACCTTCGCGCAGCATGCTCAGTAGCGTGTCGATATCACATTGCCACGGTGAGCGGCTCAGGGTATGGAGCATGGCAGCCTCAGAAAGTCAGAACAGTGTCGTAGTGAGAGAGTTGTTCGCGCAGCGCAGCAGAAGACAGGCACGTGACATCCAGAACAAAAGGCGTCTTCTCATCTAATCCGCGAGCGGCCAGCGAGTCGGCACACACATAGAAGGTTTCAATGTCGTACAGCGGCAACACTTTAAAGGTGGCGATGTAATCCCGCATCAAAATCGCCTGCGGTTGCTGGCCCGCCAGAAGCTGAAACACCCCGTCCCCTAAAAAGAAGACGCCGATCTCCTCGGTCAATGCAGATGTCGCGAGCAGCGCGTCCAGCCCTTCTCGGCCCGATGCGCTACCGTGCGGGGCAGTGGTAAAAACAAACGCGATGCGTTTCATCAGAATTGCACCACTCGGTCACAGGTGAGCGCAGCCTGCGCCAGCGCGCCCAGACCACTTAGTGAAAATCCGGGCTGCAGGTTGGAACCGGCTAAACCAAGACGCGCGGCTTCGGTTGTATCAGCGACACCGCGACGCAGGGCCGCTGCCACGCAGATATGCAATTCAACACCCTGCGTCTCATTTAACGCCTGCCAGGCGCGCACCAGATCAAACTCATCGCTGGCCGGCGACGTAAACTGGTTCGCGTTATAGACCCCTTCCCGATAAAAGAAGACGCTCACCAGTTCATGTCCGGCTTTTAGCAGCGCCTGGGCAAATTGCAGCGCGCTGCTGGCCTGCTGAGTGCCATACGCCGGGCCTGTCACCATTAACGCAAAACGCATTACTTATCTTGCCCCAGGAAATCACCGCTTTTGAACTGGCGAATATAGAGGTAGACCGTATGTTTGGAAATGTTCAGGCGGTCAGCCACCTGATTGATGGCGTCTTTGATATCAAAAATGCCTTTTTCATAGAGATTCAGCACGATCTGACGATTCTTGGCGTTGTTCGATACGTTGCGATCGGCATTCACCTCTTCAATCGTGAACTCCAGCGTCTGCGTGACGAGATCCTCAACTGAAGAGGCAAAGTTAACAGAAGAGCCCACGTCTGGCGTTTCAGGCGGAATAAAGGTGCTCATGATTTGCGAGAATGGCACATCAAGGTTCATGTTGATGCACAGCAGTCCGATCACACGATGCTCGCGATTTCGAATAGCAATGGTTTCTGATTTCATCAGCACGCCGCTTTTGGCGCGAGTGAAATAGCATTTGGAGACGCTGCTGTCCGCGCCGGTCATGTCATGCAGCATACGCAATGCAAGGTCGGTAATTGGCGAACCAATTTTACGGCCAGTATGCTCACCATTAGCAATGCGGATGGCGGAACACTTCAGATCTTGCAGGGAGTGCAATACGATTTCGCAGTGGGACCCAATGAGCATCGCTAACCCGTCCACCACCGCTTCGTAGGATTTCAGAATATCGAAGTCGGTCTGGTCGAAAGGACGTTGATCCAGCAAATCAAGTTCACTGGTTTCGTTGGTTAAAAGCGACCTGGACATGAAAAAAACACTCCTTTTCAGGAGCCTGTCGTTAGGTTTTCAGGGCAGGCTCATTATCTACACGGACAACTAAATTAATACAGCGTACCTGGCACTTTCCAGTGTTAATTATATCTGCCCCACAATAAAAAAAACCGCCGCCTTAAAGGCGGCGGTTTTCATCACATTACTTCTTCGCGTCTGCGGCAGCTTTTTGATCTGCCTGCGCTTCTGGTTTCGCATCGGCTTTCGGTGCCGGTTTGATATCCAGCAGCTCTACGTCAAACACCAGCGTAGAGTTGGCAGGGATACCCGGAACGCCGGTTTTGCCATAGGCCAGATCCGGTGGGATAACCAGCTTGATCTTACCGCCTTTCTTGATGTTTTTCAGACCTTCGGTCCAGCCTGGGATCACACCATCCAGACGGAAGGAGAGCGGCTCACCGCGGGTGTATGAGTTATCGAACTCTTTACCGTCGATCAGCGTACCTTTGTAGTTCACCACGACAGTATCGCTGTCTTTCGGTGCATCACCGGTACCTTCTTTCTCAACTTTGTATACCAGGCCGGTAGAAGAGGTTTTTACGCCCTTCTCTTTAGCAAAGGTATCGCGGTAGGCTTTGCCTTTCGCTTCGTTGTCTTTCGCGTCCGCTTCCATCTTCGTCTGAGCGGCACCTTTCACACGCGCTTCGAACGCCTGCAGAGTCTGTTCAATTTCCTGGTCAGACAGTTTGCTCTTATCAGCAAACGCATCCTGAACACCCGCGATCAGCTGAGCTTTGTCCAGTTTGATGCCCAGTTTCTCTTGTTCTTTCAGAGAATTTTCCATGTAACGACCCAGAGATGCGCCCAGTGCGTAGGCAGATTTCTGGTCGTCATTTTTGAACGCCGCTTTGCTGTCTGCAGTTGCAGCAGGCTTCGCAGCAGTATCAGCAGCGAAGGACAGCGGCGCGTTCAGCGCAACAGCCATCGTCGTCGCCAGCAGCGTTACTTTAAACAGTGATTTCATCCATATCTCCAGGGCCTGGGGACTCTCACCCCAGCATTAAACGTAAATGAGCTACGTACTATAAAACGTTGTGGAAGAAATCTACAGACAGACTCTCCCGATTCTCGCCACTTTTAAGACTATTTTTGTTTAAATAAGTTTCTTGCCAAAGGGATGGATACTGCACTAAGGAACAAACTCAGTTAAACTTCGCCGCCGCTGGCCCATTATGGCGAATCAGAAACAGACGAGGTGAATGATGAAGGACACAACGATTGAAGCGAGACTGGCTGAACTGGAAAGCCGCCTGGCTTTTCAGGACATCACCATCGAAGAGCTTAACCAGACCGTGACCGCGCATGAACTCGAAATGGCGAAACTGCGGGATCATATGCGCCTGCTGACGGAAAAGCTGAAGGCTACGCAGCCGTCAAACATCGCCTCACAGTCTGAAGAGACGCCACCACCTCACTATTGAGGCGAAAAAAAAGCGGGATAATCCCTAATGCTGGTCACTTAAGGTGATCAGCATTTTTTCTTGCCGGATATTTCTGGGCTTTTATTCTCACTTCCCGGGGATAACTTCGCTCTCTTCTTCCCGG
>NZ_JBXWCS010000032.1:0-4255 GCF_057320385.1 Enterobacter cloacae complex sp. 394F7
GAACCGCACGGCGATGGCGCATCAACCGCTTCGCTATGCAGGGCAGTACGCTGACGGTGAAACGGGGCTGCATTATAACCTGTTCCGCTACTACGACCCGCAGGTCGGGCGGTTTATTGTGCAGGATCCGATTGGGTTGAATGGCGGGTGGAACCTTTATCAGTATGCGCCGAATCCGTTGTTATGGATTGATCCCCTTGGATTAACGGCCCTAGATACTACAGGATATAACGTTTATGGATTATTTGATCCGGGAGCAACAAAACCTTATTACGTTGGTATAACTGATGATCTTCTCAGGAGAGCGGGAGAACATAGGGATTCTGGGCGATTAACTCCGGGTGCTCAGTTGCTTCCTTTAGATGAGAATGTGACCTATGCACAAGCTAGAGGTTACGAACAATATTATATAGAGGAATATAAAACTCGTACCGGAACTATAGGTGAAGATATTTCAGCGACTAATCGCGGGAATAAATACAATTCATTTGACCATAGACGAACTGACGTAAGAGGACAGACTTTTGAAGCAGAATACAGCATCAAGAAAAATGGTTCAGGCGGAAAAGGAAAGAGGTGCGGATGAGTAATTTTAAATTTTGGGCATGGGAGAAAAAACCAAGAACCATGCTTCGCTATGTTAAGCCTGGCGATATATTTTGCTTCAAGGTTGATGGAGAGATGTATCGTTTTGGTCGTATTATGTCATTAATGTCGGTAGGGCATGTGGCTGAAATTTTTGATATTTTATCTGATGTACCTAAAGTAACCGAGGGTGAAATTGAGAATGCTAAAAGAATCATTTCGCCATTGATTATAGATACCTATTCTCTACTGGATAAGAAAATTGAGCCAGAAAGTGACTGGAGAATAATTGGACATCAGGACAATTATTCCCCAGATAATGTTGATGATGTTTATTTTGCATTCGGTATTGGTGATTCTTGCAAAAAGAAAGATTTTTACGGGAATGTTTTTCCAATCGACGAAAAAGAATGGAATAATCTTCCAAAACTTTCACCTAAAAGTGATTTTGATATAAAGAATTTACTAAGAAAAATTTAGGTTTGAAACCGGGAGGTAAAATCTCCCGGTTGGTTTATGATTAAAAACCTCGAGGTGCTAAAAAATAAAAGAATGGACAAAATGCAAATTTTTATTGGCCTTTAATAGCATTGAACGCATTCTTGCGTAACAATCCATACCAGATGCGGGTCGATCTTCATTACCCGGGAAGACCTCATAACGCATTCCTCATAGATACCAGAACATTAGTATCAGGAACACTTACTTCAAATTGTTATATAAGAAAATGCCAAGAATTTTGGAGTCAATAGTCTTATATGCATCAGGTTCCTTAAGTAAAAGCAAGTTATATACAATAAAAGAAGTGGGACAGTTACCGAAAATAGATGACATCTTGATTAAAGCATTTCCTGAACATATGAATTATAAAGGAGATACAATAATACATCATCATGTCGATTTTGGACCATATACTATGCCTGTACTTGGAAGTACTCATGTTGGCAGTGGCGGTGTTTGGTATACGAAATGAGGGTAATAGTTATGTTGCTAACAATAAATGAAATTAAAGTTAAGTTGAATGAGAAGTTCTCTCCTTTTAATGGAGAGATGGATGATTTGATTTTGGAAAAAAGAATGGTGCCTGTAAATAATATCAAGCATTCTGAGGAAAGACTTGGTGTAAATTTCCCAAAGGATTTTATTGAGTTTGTCAATAATTATGATATTGATAACTTCTCTTTGGGGAATATATCTTTCGGCCATGGTGATGATTATTTGGAGAAAATAGTCAGGATTAACAATGATGAGTTTAACCATTGGTGGATTGGCGAGCATAGACCAGATGATGTGATATGTATTGCAATATCAGACCCTTATACTATCTTACTTAATACTCATGGTGGCAAAGTTTATGCTATTACAAGTGAACAAACTATGGATGAATGGGAATCGATAGCTGATACTTTTGAACTATTTATCAGAGGTGTTGGTTCGCATTTCTTAAAAGCATGCCCGCTAACGGAAATTATCAATTCAACAGGGGCAAATGATATTTCTTTCTGGAATGGTATATAGTGTATTTTTACGGGGAGTATCTCTTGGATATTTCCCAATTTTTATTTATGAACAGCCTTCTAGTAATAAAAGTTATGTGGAATGAAAATTGATTCCCAAATTAGTTATTTTGATAGACGTTCAGGCTCGATTAAGTGCTGTTCATATCTATATTGGAACGCATGCTATGTTGATAAAAAAATTGGTTACAATATTAGCATCACCTGTCGCCCCTTCGGATTCGGGAAAGGGAATGAAATGGCCACTGATTGAGGATGGTTTACCTTTCCCCTCTGATTATATTGAGTTTATAAATGAATATGGTTCAGGTCGTATCGCGGACTTTATTATTATTTTTAATCCCTTTAGTAAAAATGAAGATGTCAACTTTTTTGAACAGTATAAATTTATTTTGGAAGGCCTTACTTATCTGATTGAATCAAATAAGGATTATTATAATTATCAACTGTATCCCAAGGATAATGGGTTTATTCCGTTAGGAGTTACTGACAATGGTGATTATCTATTCTGGGTCGCAAATTCTAGAGATAATAGTGAGTTATGGACTGTTGCTATCATCGCAGCAAGATCACCAGAAGTTGAGTATTTTGATGGTGGGTTAACTGATTTTCTTGAGAGGTTATTAAGAAATTAAATTAGATGTAAATCATTCCCTGATGATTTTCCCCCACCTGTTATCAAGTTCGAAAGCATTTGAAATAAGAAGTCGGGATAGCTTTCCCGACTTTATTACT
Source organism: Enterobacter cloacae complex sp. 394F7 (assembly GCF_057320385.1). Classification (NCBI taxonomy): domain Bacteria; kingdom Pseudomonadati; phylum Pseudomonadota; class Gammaproteobacteria; order Enterobacterales; family Enterobacteriaceae; genus Enterobacter; species Enterobacter cloacae complex sp. 394F7. The sequence continues at coordinate 2,838 of NZ_JBXWCS010000032.1, forward strand.
ACAATAAATTATGTATGTAAAAATTAATTGTAGTTTGATTTTTTTGAGGTGGATTATCTAACATCAAGGAGTTATATACTAAGGATAGCTTATGCCTATTTCATGCGGTAAACCCAAAACAAAAGATGAACTTAGAATTTTGGAGGTAAAATTTAAAGTCGTTTTGCCCGAAGATTATAAAGAATTCCTCAGGATGCAGAATGGTTTTGTTGTAAAATCTCCAGATTTTTGTGAGCTGGAGTGCGAAGGTCTCGATGAAGGGGTTATCGCTTTTCATGCTCTTTTTGGAATGAATATGAAAAACCCTAATCACGATATTTTTCGTCAAAATGAGACTTTTTTAAATGAACTTGATTTTATTGATGATAAATTAATCATTGGCGATGATCCTGGAGGTAATTTTTATCTTATATTAAATGGCAGTAAAAGCCAGGGTGTTTATTATTGGGATAGAACACATCTGCATGCAGAGGATGATATCCAAGAGTTTGAGATCGCTGAGCAAAATGAGTGCGGCAATATTTATAAAATTACTAATAGCTTTACTGAATTTTACAAGAGAATTTGTGAGGGTTCCCTTGATTCAGAAATGAATGTAACTGTTGATTTATGATATTTCAAAAATAAGCCATATTAAGAATATGACTATGGCTTATTTTTAAATTTAAAGGTTATGGAATGGATAAATAGTAAAATAAGAGTGTCACGTATGTTTGCATTTAAATCTTCATATTAAAGTCGACAGTGTTGTTAGGTTTAGAATATTTAATAGGCACGTTATAAAATAAATCATTCAACTTTCTATAATGATAAATTCTACATATTTATTATCAGTGATGATACTAATAATATGAATGAAATATTGATGATAATCTCAATCTCGTCGTTTCTGGCTACTAGATCTTGGAGTGTGAAAAAGGACTCTGTGCATATCTGGCTCAGGCTTCGATTTTACGGTTGGAATAGATGATACCTATATAGTCGACCATACAACAGTACTATGTGTAAGTAAGTTTCTGTGTTTAACCTGCTGTTTAAAAAGTAAAATAGTTATCGTGCAGATAGCTTAATTGATCAGGGTATGGCGGTAGCATGATTGTTTCATGCAAACCGCCATTTCCGCGACCCGAGCGGCCAGATTACCAGCATTTGCCGTACGCCAACCGCCGAAGGCGTTGCCCTGGGTATCGAAAGCGATGAAATTGCTTACCGCCTTGATGCCGCCGGGCGCGTGCTGAGCGAATCCGGCATTAACGGCGCGGTGGGCTATGAATGGGATGCCCTGAGCAACCTGACCGGCCTGACGCTGCCCGGTGAGCAAAAGCTGGCCTGGCTGCACTATGGCTCCGGCCATGTCAGCGCCATCCGCTTCGGGCAGCAGCTGGTGACCGAGTTCACCCGCGACCGCCTGCACCGCG
>NZ_JBXWCS010000033.1:0-1419 GCF_057320385.1 Enterobacter cloacae complex sp. 394F7
CCTAATGCTGGTCACTTAAGGTGATCAGCATTTTTTCTTGCCGGATATTTCTGGGCTTTTATTCTCACTTCCCGGGGATAACTTCGCTCTCTTCTTCCCGGTAATACCAGCCACTTTGCTTTCTCATACAGCGTTCTTAACTCACCCGGCATCTTACCCGGTGAGGCCCATGGCAGCGTTATCAGAAGCCTGGTTATTTCACTTATTGTGCCGCTAAAGCTCAACTGGTAAGGCAGATAATCGCCCTTCAGTTCAAACGCCATCCTTACCATCTGGTATCTCACCAGGTTGTAAGTCAGCAGCACCCCCCATAACTCCTGTCGCACCAGTTCTGGCAACTTACTGCGTAACGTCCAGCGGCTGTCCATCATTCCCTGCTTCGCTTCCCGGTAACCCAGTTCAATTTCCCACCTGTGACGATATAACTCGCTGATATCATTGCCAGGGTAGCGATTCTGGTCTGTCAGGGATGTCAGAACCTGTTTTTCTTTTCCGTCAACCGTTCGGGTCAGCAGTCTTGCGGTGAACCGCCCCGGGAGTGCTGGCCACTGTTTCCGGGCCTGTGGGCTGGTTTTCAGTTCAACAAGCTCGTCGCCACGTCCCAGCTTACGCACAACTTCATATTGTGTGTTTTTTTTCAGTGGCAGCAGCCAGTGCCGGTTTTCTCCGGACATCTGCCAGTGATGAAGCAGTCCCGGAGAGTAAAATCCTTTATCGAATAAAGTGATACTCTCATCCGGCGTTCTTTCTGCCAGCTGCGCTGCCAGTCGCATTTCGCTGACGTTCTCGCTGTCAAAGGCACTGGCGTTGATCAGATGGCTGCTCAGCTCCATCAGACAAACCATCCTGACCTGCGGATAGCCACCGGTACCATTTCGCCCTGCAGGTCTGCTGAAGGCCGCGCTGTTTTCCGGCGTGTCTGCCGTACGCCAGACAACACCGTCCACAGCAAACAGATTCAGTCCGTGCCATTTCGGATGGGCCGCCTGCTGGTTCCAGTACCGCTGTGTAATGTCGAACAGTTCCCGCACAGCATCTTCCCCGAGCGTTTTTCGGCGCTGAATGACTGAGCTGCGGGCGGTGAAAGGCTCACCGGTCCTGTCAGTGATATCCATCAGATTCACGATCTCGGTCATAGGGCGATTGCAGAAAATGGACATGCCAACGACCAGCCAAATCATGGATTCAAGAGGAAGTTTGCGTTTGCGGAGTGTGACAGTATCAGTCAACGTTAACGCTTTCTGAATGAATTCAGTGGGAATGAGGTCCGAGAGGCTACGGGCGTGCTCAGGGGAGGTAACGTTGATAATGCCGAGGGCTTGTGAAAGTTCCATTTAAAAAAGGGTCCATGATGAACATGAACCCTTTTTACACCAGCCACCGGATCGGTCAACCGATCCTTAAACGATCGGCATTAGG
>NZ_JBXWCS010000034.1:0-1344 GCF_057320385.1 Enterobacter cloacae complex sp. 394F7
ACGTGACTTCCGGCGGGGCTTCTCTGGTCCACACCCGTTTCCCGACGCGGCGCCCCGGCGGGTCGTACAGGTAGCGGCTTTCCTGCAGCGTCTGCCCCTGCTGCGTCAGGCGGTGGTGTACCAGCCGGTGCCGGTGGTCATAGTGATAGTGGTGACTGTGGCTGCCGCCGTCGCGGATGCTGCGCTCATCCTTTTCCGTCAGCCTGCCGTGCTCGTCATAACGGTAAAAGAACTGGCCGTCTTCGCTGATGCGATTATCCCGCCACAGCGCGGGAAGCGACGGGTACTGCTCCCGGTCAGCCGCCCGGTTGCCCGCCGGGTCGGTGAGGTATCGCTGTAGCTGGTTGTGGTGCCGGGCGCTGATGAGACGACCTGCATCGTCATAATGGTACATTTCCTGATATGTACCACGGATGCGGATAAGCTGGCCGCTGTCGTCATAGCCGTACTCCCGGTTCAGCTGCGGGTTGCTGACGGCCTGGCTCAGCAGCTGCCCGGCAGGCGTGTATGCCGTGGCCAGGGTGTACTGTCCAAAGGTTCGCTGCACCTCCCTGTGCAGCCGGTCACGGGTGAACTCCATCAGGGGCATGTCACCCAGCTTCAGCCCGGCAATATAGCCGGAGCCCCAGATGAGCCACTCCACTGGCGGGAGACCGTCAGGGGTGGTCCGGGTTGCCAGCCCGGCTGAATAATCGTGTTTTGTGAGGTGTTCCCACAGCCGTTCACCGGTTTCAGGGTGGTCCACGGTCTGCCGTTCACTGACCATCCGGCCCTTATCGTCATAATCGTAGAGCACCGCAACGCGGTGGCCGTCGCTGAGGTGGCAGATGCCTGTCAGCCAGCCGCGTGAGTCGTACTGCCACGCCTCTGCCGGTTCATCGTTTATGGTGCGATGCGTCAGCCGGTCTGATTCATCGTAGTGCCACCGGGTGACGAGGTTTTCATCCTCACTGCGGACAAGCTGCCCGGTGAGGCTGTAGTGGTAACATTGTGTTCTGCCGTCAAAGCCACATTCCTGCACCAGCCTGTCCAGCAGGTCGTAAGTAAAGGTGGTGCTGGCCCCGTTCTCATTGACCAGCCGGATGACGCGCCCGGCGGCGTCGTACTCCATCTGTCGGGTCAGACCGCCTCCGGTGGTGCTGACCGGATGGCCGGCCGCGTCGTACACGGTGGTCTGCCTGCTGCCGTCCGGGTGAATTACGGTGGTCAGGTCGCCCGCCACGCTGTATTCATAGCGGGTTTCATGACCCGGTGCATTTCGCAGGCTGATGAGCCTCCCGTTGTCATCGTAATCGCGGTACTGGCTGAGGCCTTCTTCCCGGTGGATGGCGGTCACCTGCCCGA
>NZ_JBXWCS010000035.1:0-1293 GCF_057320385.1 Enterobacter cloacae complex sp. 394F7
TGTATGACCGGATACATAGGTGACAGATCAGACCGGGAACATAGGTAACACTTTTAGTCTATCCGGAGCACACTCTCGGTTTTCCGGTCGTAGTACGCAAGCGTTATTCCGTTAAAGATGATGGCCTCCAGGCCATCATCTTGTTCTTCGAGCATAATGTACTCGCCAGTCAGGGCTTCACTCAGGAACACTGTCCCTTTTTTACCCATATAGAGTGTTCCCCTCGATTTTACTCTGTAGACCATACCCCCTGCCGGATAAGTGTATTCAGGAACCCTGCCATCCCATTGTCGGCTTGAGGGTTGCCACACCGTTCCGGGCGTTGCTCCCGACAGGGCTTCATGTGGCCTTTCGTGGTTAAATTCTTCCCGGTAGTCACTGAACCACCGCTGTTGTTCTTCCATCGTCATGAAGGTGTTGCCCTGTTTCACTGCGCTTTTCAGCGAACGGTGCATTCGCTCATGGCGGCCGTTTTCTTCCGGATGCCCCTTTCTGATACGTTCCGGTCTGATGCCCAGCTTGATTAGCCAGACCGCAAGGCGGCTTAATCCGGCTATACCTGTTCCTGCGAAGGGCTGACCGTTGTCCGTCCGGAGTACTTCCGGCAGACCGTATTCCAGGAACGCATCCGTCAGACACTTTCTGACGAAGGGCTCGCTTTCCCGGTCCGTTCCCTGACAGCTCAGAAGATACCGGCTGTGATTGTCGGTCAGGGTGAAGGGATGACAGTATTGCCGGCTCAGCAGCCTGAATTTACCTTTAAAATCAGCGCTCCAGACCTGATTGTTCTCACTGATGGTCGTCAGGGGCTGACGGTTTCCCGGCGTTCTGCGTTTTCTTTTTTTATCCGGGACCAGGCCTTCACGCTTGAGGATATCACCTATGGTGCTGGCAGCCGGTACGGTAAAATCGACATGATGGTTGAGGAGCCACATCCTCAGTTTTTTGGGACCCCAGTCAGGATGTTTTTGCCTCAGAGCCGTAAGCTGTCCGGCGACAGCATCAGGAACCGTCCGGGAGTGGGAGTGCGGAGCACGCGAGCGGTCAGAGAGAGATGACAGGTCAGAAGGGTCAAAACGTTCAAGCCATTTGTAACCGGTTTTTCGGCTGATGCCGAAGAGACGGCAGAGGGCTGAAAAAGACTCCGTACCTGCATGGCAGGCACGGATAAAATCAAGGCGTTGCATAGGTCGGGTCTCAGTCCAGGGCATAGCGAGTCTCCTCTTCTATGCCAGTTATAACTGTTACCCATGTATCCGGTCTAAAGTGTCACCCATGTTTCCGGTTCATACC
>NZ_JBXWCS010000036.1:0-1193 GCF_057320385.1 Enterobacter cloacae complex sp. 394F7
CCTTGTATTATCCTCCCGTACAGAAAGAACCGGCCAGTTCTTTCTGTCAGGCAGTCCACATGCCGTACCCGGCCTTAGGCCACGAGCCTGTATTGTAGATCCCTGCAGTGGACTGCCCCTTCTCCACAAGTGACAAACCGGACAGTATCATGGACCGGTTTTCCCGGTAACCCGCATTCACAAGGTTGGTTTCACTATGGAACAGGAACTTCACTTTATTGGTATCGATGTCTCCAAAGCTAAGCTGGATGTCGATGTGCTGCGACCTGATGGCCGTCACCGCAGCAAAAAGTTTGCTAACACCCCTAAAGGCCACAATGAGCTGCTCAGCTGGCTTCATAATCACGGCGTGGCACCAGCCCATATCTGCATGGAGGCGACCAGCACCTATATGGAAGACGCCGCGGCCTGCCTCAGTGATGCCGGTTTCACCGTCTCCATCATCAATCCTGCGCTGGGTAAAGCCTTTGCGCAGAGCGAAGGTCTGCGCAGTAAAACCGATGCTGTGGATGCCCGTATGCTGGCAGAGTTCTGCCGGCAGAAGCGCCCGGCAGTCTGGGAGGCACCGCATCCGCTGGAGCGCGCGTTACGGGCGCTGGTACTGCGGCATCAGTCCCTGACGGACATGCACACGCAGGAGCTGAACCGCCGGGAGACGGCGCGGGAAGTGCAGATGCCGAGCATTGATGCGCACCTTCTGTGGCTGGAAGCGGAGCTGAAGCGACTGGAGAAACAGATAAAGGACCTGACGGATGATGACCCGGATATGAAGCACCGGCGAAAACTGCTGGACAGCATACCGGGTATAGGTGAAAAGACGTCCGCCGTGCTGCTGGCGTATGTGGGGCTGAAGGACAGGTTCGGTCAGGCGAGGCAGTTCGCGGCGTTCGCGGGGCTGACACCGCGTCAGCATGAATCCGGAAGCAGCATAAACAGGGCAAGCAGGATGAGTAAGGCAGGACATGTCTCGCTTCGCAGAGCGCTGTATATGCCCGCGATGGTGGCGCTGTACAAAACGGAGTGGGGAAAAGCGTTCAGGAGTCGTCTGGAAAATAACGGTAAGGGTGCGAAGCTGATAATCGGAGCAATGATGCGTAAGCTGGCGCAGGTGGCGTATGGCGTCCTGAAATCAGGACGCCCGTTCGATGCCACACTGCACGAGAAAAATGCTTGCGTGGCATAACAGTATCTAC
>NZ_JBXWCS010000038.1:0-1047 GCF_057320385.1 Enterobacter cloacae complex sp. 394F7
AACGCGAAGCTCTTGATCGAAGCCCCGGTAAACGGCGGCCGTAACTATAACGGTCCTAAGGTAGCGAAATTCCTTGTCGGGTAAGTTCCGACCTGCACGAATGGCGTAATGATGGCCAGGCTGTCTCCACCCGAGACTCAGTGAAATTGAACTCGCTGTGAAGATGCAGTGTACCCGCGGCAAGACGGAAAGACCCCGTGAACCTTTACTATAGCTTGACACTGAACACTGGTCCTTGATGTGTAGGATAGGTGGGAGGCTTTGAAGCGTGGACGCCAGTCTGCGTGGAGCCATCCTTGAAATACCACCCTTTAATGGCTGGTGTTCTAACGTAGACCCGTAATCCGGGTTGCGGACAGTGTCTGGTGGGTAGTTTGACTGGGGCGGTCTCCTCCCAAAGAGTAACGGAGGAGCACGAAGGTTAGCTAATCCTGGTCGGACATCAGGAGGTTAGTGCAATGGCATAAGCTAGCTTGACTGCGAGAGTGACGGCTCGAGCAGGTGCGAAAGCAGGTCATAGTGATCCGGTGGTTCTGAATGGAAGGGCCATCGCTCAACGGATAAAAGGTACTCCGGGGATAACAGGCTGATACCGCCCAAGAGTTCATATCGACGGCGGTGTTTGGCACCTCGATGTCGGCTCATCACATCCTGGGGCTGAAGTAGGTCCCAAGGGTATGGCTGTTCGCCATTTAAAGTGGTACGCGAGCTGGGTTTAGAACGTCGTGAGACAGTTCGGTCCCTATCTGCCGTGGGCGCTGGAGAATTGAGGGGGGCTGCTCCTAGTACGAGAGGACCGGAGTGGACGCATCACTGGTGTTCGGGTTGTCATGCCAATGGCACTGCCCGGTAGCTAAATGCGGAAGAGATAAGTGCTGAAAGCATCTAAGCACGAAACTTGCCCCGAGATGAGTTCTCCCTGAGACTTAAAGTCTCCTGAAGGAACGTTGAAGACGACGACGTTGATAGGTCGGGTGTGTAAGCGCAGCGATGCGTTGAGCTAACCGATACTAATGAACCGTGAGGCTTAACCTTACAACGCCGAAG
>NZ_JBXWCS010000039.1:0-980 GCF_057320385.1 Enterobacter cloacae complex sp. 394F7
CCCGATTAACGTTGGACAGGAACCCTTGGTCTTCCGGCGAGCGGGCTTTTCACCCGCTTTATCGTTACTTATGTCAGCATTCGCACTTCTGATACCTCCAGCAGCCCTCACAGGCCACCTTCAACGGCTTACAGAACGCTCCCCTACCCAACAACACAGAGTGTCGCTGCCGCAGCTTCGGTGCATGGTTTAGCCCCGTTACATCTTCCGCGCAGGCCGACTCGACCAGTGAGCTATTACGCTTTCTTTAAATGATGGCTGCTTCTAAGCCAACATCCTGGCTGTCTGGGCCTTCCCACATCGTTTCCCACTTAACCATGACTTTGGGACCTTAGCTGGCGGTCTGGGTTGTTTCCCTCTTCACGACGGACGTTAGCACCCGCCGTGTGTCTCCCGTGATAACATTCTTCGGTATTCGTAGTTTGCATCGGGTTGGTAAGCCGGGATGGCCCCCTAGCCGAAACAGTGCTCTACCCCCGAAGATGAGTTCACGAGGCGCTACCTAAATAGCTTTCGGGGAGAACCAGCTATCTCCCGGTTTGATTGGCCTTTCACCCCCAGCCACAGGTCATCCGCTAATTTTTCAACATTAGTCGGTTCGGTCCTCCAGTTAGTGTTACCCAACCTTCAACCTGCCCATGGCTAGATCACCGGGTTTCGGGTCTATACCCTGCAACTTAACGCCCAGTTAAGACTCGGTTTCCCTTCGGCTCCCCTATACGGTTAACCTTGCTACAGAATATAAGTCGCTGACCCATTATACAAAAGGTACGCAGTCACACCCGAAGGTGCTCCCACTGCTTGTACGTACACGGTTTCAGGTTCTTTTTCACTCCCCTCGCCGGGGTTCTTTTCGCCTTTCCCTCACGGTACTGGTTCACTATCGGTCAGTCAGGAGTATTTAGCCTTGGAGGATGGTCCCCCCATATTCAGACAGGATACCACGTGTCCCGCCCTACTCTTCGAGTTCACAGCCTGTG
>NZ_JBXWCS010000040.1:0-932 GCF_057320385.1 Enterobacter cloacae complex sp. 394F7
CGCTTACCACTTTGTGATTCATGACTGGGGTGAAGTCGTAACAAGGTAACCGTAGGGGAACCTGCGGTTGGATCACCTCCTTACCTTAAAGAACCTGCCTTTGCAGTGCTCACACAGATTGTCTGATGAAAAACAGCAGTAAAAACCTCTACAGGCTTGTAGCTCAGGTGGTTAGAGCGCACCCCTGATAAGGGTGAGGTCGGTGGTTCAAGTCCACTCAGGCCTACCAAATTTTCCCTGATACTGCGTTGCGGCAACGCTCACATACTGATGTATGCTTCGCGTTACCACGCCTTGTCTCAGGAAAAATTACCGGTACAGAGGTTTGCAAAACGATGGGGCTATAGCTCAGCTGGGAGAGCGCCTGCTTTGCACGCAGGAGGTCTGCGGTTCGATCCCGCATAGCTCCACCATCTTTTACTGCGAACACTAGAAAACTTCAGAGTGAACCTGAAAAGGTGCACTGCGAAGTTTTGCTCTTTAAAAATCTGGATCAAGCTGAAAATTGAAACGACACATCTTTAATGGTGTGTTCGAGTCTCTCAAATTTTCGCAATCATGAAGTGAAACATCTTCGGGTTGTGAGGTTAAGCGACTAAGCGTACACGGTGGATGCCCTGGCAGTCAGAGGCGATGAAGGACGTGCTAATCTGCGAAAAGCGCCGGCGAGGTGATATGAACCCTTGACCCGGCGATGTCCGAATGGGGAAACCCAGTGCAATCCGTTGCACTATCGTTAACTGAATACATAGGTTAACGAGGCGAACCGGGGGAACTGAAACATCTAAGTACCCCGAGGAAAAGAAATCAACCGAGATTCCCCCAGTAGCGGCGAGCGAACGGGGAGCAGCCCAGAGTCTGAATCAGCTTGTGTGTTAGTGGAAGCGTCTGGAAAGTCGCACGGTACAGGGTGAAAGTCCCGTACACGAAAA
>NZ_JBXWCS010000041.1:0-768 GCF_057320385.1 Enterobacter cloacae complex sp. 394F7
GAAACCGACGACAACCGTCCGCTGATCAAGGGTACCGGTGCGGAAACCGGCAACACCATCACCGTCTACAATGGCGACAAGGTGATTGGCACCGCCACCGTACAGGCTGACGGCACCTGGTCCCTGGAGCCGACCACGCCGCTGCCGGACGGGAAGTACACCCTGACGGCGAAAGAGACCGACGGCGTGGGCAATGTCTCCGGTCCGTCCGGTGAGTACATCATCAACGTGGCCACCGTACCGCCGCAGGCACCGACGCTGGACACCGTCTATGACGACGTGGCCCCGCATGCGGACTACCTGCAGAAGGGCGACGTCACCAACGACACCACCCCGACCCTGAGCGGCAGCAGCGGCGTGGCGGGCGGCACCATCAGTATCTACGACAACGGTCGTCTGATTGGCACCACCTCCGTGGGCAGCAACGGCAGCTGGAGCTTCACGCCGGGTACGGCGCTGGCAGACGGCAGCCATAACTTCACCGCCACCGTCACCGACGGCGTGGGGCGCACCAGTGAGCCAACCGGCGGCTTCGGTATCGTTATCGATACAAAAGCCCCGGACGCGGCCTCCGACCTGCTGGTCACCGACAACGTCGGCGCCTACCAGGGCCCGGTCGTGAGCGGCGACACCACCGATGACAACACTCCGACCCTGAGCGGTAAGGCCGAGCCGGGCAGCACGGTGAACATCATCGACAACGGCCAGGTCATCGGCACCGCGAAGGTGAACCCGGACGGCACCTGGAGCTACACCCCGGACCAGCCG
>NZ_JBXWCS010000042.1:0-700 GCF_057320385.1 Enterobacter cloacae complex sp. 394F7
GTGCTGCCGTCGGCTTTTTCTTCCCGCACAACCCGCTTTAATCCGCCTTCGCCTCCGGTGTGCAGTACCTCGCGGCGGTTCAGACTGTCGGTGATAATGACGGCGTTTTTCTCATACTCGTAGCGATAGCTCAGCCCCGCCGGGTTGTGCTGCGCCACCACCCGGCCGGAAGCGTCATAGCTGTAAGTGGTCTGCGGCCGTCCGGCATGACTGTGGGCCGTCATGCGTCCGGGATGTTTATCATCATACGTAAAGCTCCGGACCTGCACCCCGCCCCGGTCATACACCACCGCCAGCTCGCCACGCGGGGTGTATTCATAGCGCACCAGCGGCTCCGCGGGCAGGTTGTCCGGGTATGCCGGGTCGTGCACCAGCCATACCGTCTCCAGGCGGACGCCGCTGTCGGCACCGTAGCCTGATACCGGCGGGGTCTGCGGCAGTGTGCTCAGCGCCAGCCGGAAACAGCGGCCTGCGCCGTCGGTGACAGCGGTGATGTGGCCGGTGAACGCCCCCTGCGCGGCCCGGTGAAAGGTGAGCCTGCGCCCGAAACGGTCCGCCAGCCCGGTCAGCACCCGGTACGGCGGCAGCGGCGCGGGAAGGACTTCCCCTGTGTCAGGGACACGTTCAGACCAGCCGAGTATCCACCACGGCCCCTGCGCGCTGTTCGTCGCCAGGTAAAGGTGCTGACTTAACCGCAGGT
>NZ_JBXWCS010000043.1:0-648 GCF_057320385.1 Enterobacter cloacae complex sp. 394F7
CGGGTCGTAATACCGGTGACGGTTATAATACAGCCCCGTTTCTTCATCGTACTGCTGACCCGGCAGGCGGATGAGCTGCGCCAGATCATGCGGGTTTGTCTCACGGAGCACATTGCCCCACGCATCATACTCCGCTTCCCATTCAGTGGCTCCCTCATGGCTGACCAGCGCCAGCGGCAGTCCCCGGTGGTCGCAGTGGTACAGATGGATTTTCCTCCGCGGCATGTATTCCGGCTCCATCTGGTTTTGTATCTGCTCCGGCGTCAGCCCGCACTGTGCCAGCCATGCCCGGTTTGCATCGCTGAGTTCCCCGCGCTGAAGCTCCGCTTCCAGGTTATCCACCATCGCCACCAGTTCCGGCGGGAAGGTCACGTTCGCCTCCTGCTGGAACTTTTCTGCCAGCGTGCGGCGTGCGGCTTTCGCCAGTTCAGCACACCGTGTTTCCACCCGGACAAGCGGCGTGAAGCTGCCCGGCATATATATCGTCTGAATGCGCTGCGTATCCGTCTGCGTGGTGGTCAGCCTGTCGCCATCCCAGCCGTACCACGTGACTTCCGGCGGGGCTTCTCTGGTCCACACCCGTTTCCCGACGCGGCGCCCCGGCGGGTCGTACAGGTAGCGGCTTTCCTGCAGCGTCTGCCCCTGCTG
>NZ_JBXWCS010000044.1:0-641 GCF_057320385.1 Enterobacter cloacae complex sp. 394F7
CCGCTAACCCCATCAATTAACCTTCCGGCACCGGGCAGGCGTCACACCGTATACGTCCACTTTCGTGTTTGCACAGTGCTGTGTTTTTAATAAACAGTTGCAGCCAGCTGGTATCTTCGACTGATTTCAGCTCCACCCGCAGGGGCTTCACCTACATATCAGCGTGCCTTCTCCCGAAGTTACGGCACCATTTTGCCTAGTTCCTTCACCCGAGTTCTCTCAAGCGCCTTGGTATTCTCTACCTGACCACCTGTGTCGGTTTGGGGTACGATTTCGTGTTACCTGATGCTTAGAGGCTTTTCCTGGAAGCAGGGCATTTGTTACTTCAGCACCGTAGTGCCTCGTCATCACACCTCAGCGTTAAAAGGTACCGGATTTACCTGGAACCTCCGCCTACATGCTTAAACCGGGACAACCGTCGCCCGGCTAACATAGCCTTCTCCGTCCCCCCTTCGCAGTAACACCAAGTACAGGAATATTAACCTGTTTCCCATCGACTACGCCTTTCGGCCTCGCCTTAGGGGTCGACTCACCCTGCCCCGATTAACGTTGGACAGGAACCCTTGGTCTTCCGGCGAGCGGGCTTTTCACCCGCTTTATCGTTACTTATGTCAGCATTCGCACTTCTGATACCTCCAGCA
>NZ_JBXWCS010000045.1:0-623 GCF_057320385.1 Enterobacter cloacae complex sp. 394F7
CGGTACCGGTCACGGATAACCGCCTGCAGCACTGGCAGGCGCTGTTTATGAAATACGACCACTGGGGCAACCTGGTCAGCCGCCGCAACGGACTGTATGAACAGCATTATGCGTATGACGCCGAGAACCGTCTGGTGTCCGCCCGCGGAACCGGGCCGGAAGGGCGGTTTGAGGCGCGCTATCACTACGACGCGCTGGGCCGCCGTACCCGCAAAATCGTCACCACCGCGCACGGCACCACCGTAACGCGCTTCCTGTGGCAGGGCTACCGTCTGTTGCAGGAGCAGCAGGAGAGCGGGCTGTGCAGTACGTATATTTATGACCCGAATGAAGCCTGGAGCCCGCTGGCGCGGGTGGATCATCTCCGAGACCAGAGCAGCGGTGAGATTTACTGGTTCAACACCGACCTGAACGGCGCACCGCTGGAGGTGACTGACGAGCGTGGTGCGGTACGCTGGAGCGGCCAGTACGGCAGCTTTGGCGAGGTACGCCATCAGAGCGAAGGGTTCTCACGGGTTGTGAACCGCACGGCGATGGCGCATCAACCGCTTCGCTATGCAGGGCAGTACGCTGACGGTGAAACGGGGCTGCATTATAACCTGTTCCGCTACTACGACCCGCAG
>NZ_JBXWCS010000046.1:0-616 GCF_057320385.1 Enterobacter cloacae complex sp. 394F7
TCATGACCCGGTGCATTTCGCAGGCTGATGAGCCTCCCGTTGTCATCGTAATCGCGGTACTGGCTGAGGCCTTCTTCCCGGTGGATGGCGGTCACCTGCCCGAACCGGTTGTATTCATACCGGGTCTGGTGGCCGGAACAGTCGCTCAGGGTCAGCAGCTGCCCGTAGCGGCTCCAGGTCATGTGTCTTTTGCTGCCGGTGGCGTCCTCCATGGCGCAGGGCAGCTCATCCTGCGGGCTGGCATAAAACCAGCGGGTCATATCGCCGTGACGGGACGTTTCCTGCGTCAGTCTGCCCTGACTGTCAAACTCCTGCCGGCTGCGCAGACCATCAGTACCGGTGGTGGAGACGAGCTGGCGCTGGTCGTTGTAGCTGAACCGCACCGACCTGCCGTCAGACATGACTATTTCTGTTACATTCCCGGAACCGATATTCAGCCGGTATTCGGTTTTACGCCCGGCCGCATCGGTCATCGCCACCATACGGCCCGCGTGGTCGAATTCCCGCGTCACCGTGCTGCCGTCGGCTTTTTCTTCCCGCACAACCCGCTTTAATCCGCCTTCGCCTCCGGTGTGCAGTACCTCGCGGCGGTTCAGACTGTCGGTGATAATGACGG
>NZ_JBXWCS010000047.1:0-567 GCF_057320385.1 Enterobacter cloacae complex sp. 394F7
CTACAGCCTCACCGGGCAGCTTGTCCGCAGTGAGGATGAAAACCTCGTCACCCGGTGGCACTACGATGAATCAGACCGGCTGACGCATCGCACCATAAACGATAAACCGGCAGAGGCGTGGCAGTACGACTCACGCGGCTGGCTGACAGGCATCAGCCACCTCAGCGACGGCCACCGCGTCGCCGTGCACTACGAGTATGACGATAAGGGCCGGATGGTCAGTGAACGGCAGACCGTGGACCACCCTGAAACCGGTGAACGGCTGTGGGAACACCTCACAAAACACGATTACCACAACGGCCTGTCACACAGGACCACCCCCGACCAGCTTCCCCCCGTGGAATGGCTGACGTACGGCTCCGGTTACCTGGCGGGGGTGAAGATGGGGAACACCCCGCTGGCTGACTTCACCCGTGACCGGCTGCACAGGGAGGTGCAGCGAACCTTTGGACAGTACACCCTGGCCACGGCATACACGCCTGCCGGGCAGCTCCGGAGCCACACGCTGAACCTGGCGGCACTGAACCGGGACTACGGTTACAGTGACAGCGGCCAGCTGGTCCGCAT
>NZ_JBXWCS010000048.1:0-527 GCF_057320385.1 Enterobacter cloacae complex sp. 394F7
CACCTTCCTCCCCGCTGAAAGTACTTTACAACCCGAAGGCCTTCTTCATACACGCGGCATGGCTGCATCAGGCTTGCGCCCATTGTGCAATATTCCCCACTGCTGCCTCCCGTAGGAGTCTGGACCGTGTCTCAGTTCCAGTGTGGCTGGTCATCCTCTCAGACCAGCTAGGGATCGTCGCCTAGGTGAGCCGTTACCCCACCTACTAGCTAATCCCATCTGGGCACATCTGATGGCAAGAGGCCCGAAGGTCCCCCTCTTTGGTCTTGCGACGTTATGCGGTATTAGCTACCGTTTCCAGTAGTTATCCCCCTCCATCAGGCAGTTTCCCAGACATTACTCACCCGTCCGCCACTCGTCACCCGAGAGCAAGCTCTCTGTGCTACCGTTCGACTTGCATGTGTTAGGCCTGCCGCCAGCGTTCAATCTGAGCCATGATCAAACTCTTCAATTTAAAAGTTTGATGCTCAATGAATTAAACTTCGTAATGAATTACGTGTTCACTCGTTGAGACTTGGTATTCATTT
>NZ_JBXWCS010000049.1:0-524 GCF_057320385.1 Enterobacter cloacae complex sp. 394F7
CCGAGAAGGTGACGTTCTCACCCACGCTGACGTCATACCCTTTACCGACCAGCAGGGATTTCTGCATGCCAACCTGCGAGGACTGCATCAGTGCCACGGAGGTCTTCATCACCCCACCCACGGTGGTCTGATAAGCCACACCAACCGACAGTGCACGCACAATGCCTACCGTTTCTGCCTGATTCAGCCCGACGGTGACCGACTGGTTCTGTCCGACGGTTTCCTGCTGGTTCTGCACCACCGTCTGTATTTGATTCTGTTTAACGGTAATCACCTGGTTGGCGCCGACAGTTTCGGTGTGGTTCACCTTCACATCGGTGGTGCGGTTGTTCAGCACCTCCGTATCCATGTTCTTCTGCGCATGGATATAGACCTGCTCGTTACCTGTCGCATCGTCAAACCGCAGCTCGTTAAACCCGCTGCCTTTGTAGGTCTTCGAGCGGATGGTCATCTGCGTTTTCGTGCCCGGCAGATCTCCCGGAGAGCGGTTATCTTCATGGTAGGTTCGGCCCATCACGATAGGC
>NZ_JBXWCS010000050.1:0-515 GCF_057320385.1 Enterobacter cloacae complex sp. 394F7
TTCTGACCATGCTGTTCGTCCTTGAAACGTCCCGGATAATCAAAAATTTCGTACTGCGACAGCTGACCGTTCAGGTTGTCAGCTTCATGGGCATAGATACCCGGCCAGTCGGGAACCTTAAAGGTGTAGTCCTGGCTTTGTACTGAAGAGGGGCTGACGGTGGCTACATAGCGGAATGTGCTGACGCACTCGCTGGTCACTTCGGTGGTGGTATTCGGATTAAACGGGAGGGCGTCAGGCAGGGAGTACAGCCCGGCGACGTCATCGCACAGGGTCAGCGTCTGCTCCGGCCCGTCCGGGGAGTGTTTGTCAAAAAAGAAGATACCTTCCTCAGCCCAGAGTCGCGTCAGAAACGCGAGGTCGGATTCGCCGTACTGGACGCAGAATTCACGGGGCGGATGATTTTCATAAAACCAGGGCGTCCATCCGGTGACACCGTTTTCCGTGAGCAGGGTGGAGGAAATGGCCTGAATATCCTGCTGCTGAAAGATGCGGAAGTTCTGGCGCAGTCCGCA